>CBJLVJ010000570.1:0-3205 GCA_966426465.1 uncultured bacterium
GTACAGAATCTGGGCTGCGGCGTTCGCGATTCGCAACCCGCGTGGCGCAATCAGGGGCGTCAGCGCAGTGATCGCACCGCCGGGATTGACGACGCCGCCGCCCGTAGCTACTGGTACTGGCGCTGCCAGCCCGAACGAGCGCCTGGTGTTCATGAGCAACGCTTTGACCTGGTCGGGCGTGAGCGTCGGATGCGCTTCCAGGATCAGCGCGGCGGCGCCCGAAACCACAGCGGTGGCCATCGACGAGCCGCTCAGCCGGAAGTAGCTCGAGCCATTCGCGGCCGGAACGACGCGGTCCGGCAGCAGGTGGTCGAGTGTGCTGCCCGGCACGCGCAGCGACACGATGCGCCGCCCGGGAGCCAGCACGTCGGGCTTGGGATCGCTGCCCAGTGGCGTGCACGAACCACTCCAGATCGGCACGGTGTCGTCGGTTATCCAGGGCGTGGCCATGTCGTCCACGGCGCCGACGGTGACGATGTGCGGATCGATGCCGGGCGAATCGACGGTGCCCGCGCCAGCGTTACCCGAGGCGCCTACGACGACCAGGCCGCGCAGCCAGGCTACTTCGACGGCGCCGGCGATCGGGTAGTGTACGAAGTCCTGGGTCGCCGGCGCACCCAGCGACAGATTGACGATGCGAATGCCGTAGGCGGTCTTGTGCGCAACCACCCATTGCAGCCCGGCGATGACTGACGAGGCTCGGCCCGAGCCCAGCGTGTCCAGCACACGGACGTCGACGAAGTTCACGTTCGGCGCCACGCCGACGTACTGTCGGTACGACTTGCCGCCGTCGCCGCCGATGATGCCCGCCACGTGGGTGCCGTGCCCGCCGGGGTCTTGCTGCCCGACTGGCAACGGGTCTGCGAAATTGACCGCCGTCAGAATGCGATTGACCGGCTGCGTCAGGTCCGGATCCTGGGCGATGCCTGAGTCGAGCACCGCGACCGTGACGCCGCGTCCGGTGCGGCCGGCGTCCCACAGGTCCGGTGCGTTCAGCTCTCGGGGATATGCCGTTAGCAGGTTCTCGCCAGCGCTCCGCCTGACAGGCGCGTCCTGGTAAATGGCCGCGACACGTGGGTCGTGGGCCACCTTCTCGATCTCCTGCGGCGTAAGCGCGCCCGCTGCTCCGCGAATCAAGCCCAGCGGTTTCCCGCCGTGTCCGTGCTGGTCGAGGAGCGCCAGCGCGTCCTTGCCGTCATCGCTGGCGGCCCGCTGCTTCGATGGTGCGGCCTTCAACTGGACGATGACGGGCAGCTCGCGGCCCGGATTGGCCGCCTTCATCTCCCGCTCCAGGCCAGGAGCGACCCGGGATTCGGGCGCTCTGGTGGGATTGGCGGCCATGGCCGCGGGCTGCGCGCTCAGCAGCAGCAATGCCGCCCCGGTGCTGGCGAGCGCGCCGGGTATGAAGCGGTGAAGGATCGACATGCGGGTGATCACGACCTTTCTGGCGGGGTTGCGGGAGTGCGCGGCAGAACGAAACGGAACGTAGTTCCCTTTCCAGGTCCTGCCGATGTCGCGCCCAGGTGGCCACCATGCGCTGCGACGATTGCCTGGCAAATGTAGAGGCCGAGGCCGCTGCCTTCGAGACGCCGCGCCGCGGCGGCACGGTAGAACTGCTCGAAGACACGCGATGCCTCACCGGGTTCGAGACCGATGCCGCGATCGCGCACGTCCACCCTGACCTGAGTCCTGGTCGCGCGCACGCGGATGTCCACGCGGCCGCCCTTGGGGCTGTACTTGATCGCGTTTTTGATCATATTCTGGAGCACCTGGCGCAGGCGCGCAGCGTCCCACTGGCCGTCCACGCGCACCGGAGCATCGACGTAGATCGGGTGAGCCTCTGACAGGAAGCGACCCTCTTCGGCCACCTCGCGCACCAGCGCCGCCAGGTCGGTCTGGCTGCGATGCAGGTCGATGCGACCGCCCTCGACGAGCGAGACGTCGAGCAGCATGCGCAGCATGTCGCTCACACGGTCGGCCTGGCTGACAATCGACGCGAGTCCGTCACGCAGCCATTCTGGATCGGCAATGTCCTGGCTCACGCGCCGCTGCAACCATTGAGCGCGGCCCTTCACGACGGTCAGCGGGGTCTGCAGATCGTGCGACGCGATCTGCAGCACGTGCGCTTTCAGGCGGTCGAGCGCTCGCTGCTGCGTCACGTCGCGTATCACGATGACGCCGCCGGCGGGCTGGCCTGTGGCCGAGTGGAGCGGCGAAGCGCTCAGCGAGATCGTTCGATGGCCACCTTCCCACAGATCCAGCTCGACATTCTGACGTCCCTCGCCGTGGCGCAGCAGAGTGACCAGCTCGGCCAGCGCCGCCGCGATCGGTTTGCCCAGGGATGACCAGTCGCCGGCCGGCACGCTATCGAGCGGTTGGCCGAACAGGATCGAATCCGAAAGGGGCAGCAACACTGCTCGCGCGGCGGCATTCAGTCGCACGATCGAGCCAGTGGCGTCGGTGATCATCAAGCCTTCGGTCAGACTGGCCAGGATGGCTTCCAGCTCAGCCGAGCGGCGCGTCATTTCGGTCAGCGCACGATCGCGCCGCTGCCAGTTCTCAATGACGCGCGCGGTAGCCGCGGCCAGGTCCTGGAGCAGACGAAGGTCGCTCTCATCGTAGGCATCCTGCGCGTAGCTCTGGACGGCGATAACGCCAAGCACTTCATCGGAGGCCAGGCCGATGATCGGCACCGTGATGGCCGACTCGGGGAGCCCGCTTCGGCTCGTGGCGTACTGCAGCTGGACCGGGTAGCCGTGTTCAGACCAGCGCGTGGTGAAGAACGCCTCGCGCGTGCGAATGACGTGACTGGTCACACCCTGGCCGAGCGGAAAGGCGCCGCCGGTCAGCTCCTTGCCCGACTCCATCTGGCGCACGATCTCCACCATCTGGCTGCGCACGTCGTACAGGCCAAGGTAGAAGCCCGAGGTGTCGAGCCTGCTCGAGGCAGCGCGATACAGCACGCGAAACAGGTCGACCGGATCGAGCGACGGGTCCGCGATGTGCTCCATGTAGGCGGCCACGCTGGCGCGGCGCGGGGGGGAGAAGGGAACGCCATTCATCGGACAGCTCTCAACGCCGGCCGCCCCCATGCCAGCGCGGAATACTACTGACCGATCATCCGAAAAGCAACAATGTCTGTGACGGCTTGTTACCAAAACGAGAGTCTGGGGCGTCCGCGGATACAGAGTACCGGATCGATCGG
>CBJLVJ010000571.1:0-3204 GCA_966426465.1 uncultured bacterium
CCATGATCTCGGCGCTCGTGCGCGTGTCGAGCGCGCCGGTGGGCTCATCGGCGAGGATGATCGAAGGCTCGTTGACGAGTGCGCGGGCAATCGCCACGCGCTGCTGCTGACCCCCGGACAGCTCGGTCGGCTTGTGCCGCGCCCGGTCGGACAGACCGACCGCGTCGAGCGCCGCCAGCGCTCGCGCCCGACGGTCGCGCGCTCCGGCGTAGAGCATCGGCAGCTCCACCTGTTCGACGGCGGGCGTGCGAGCCAGCAGGTTGAACTGCTGGAACACGAATCCGATCTTGCGGCTGCGCACCCTCGCGAGCTGGTCGTCCTTCAGTCGGGCGACCTCCTCACCGTCGAGGCGGTAGCTGCCGCTGCTGGGCACGTCGAGGCAGCCGAGGATGTTCATCAGCGTGCTCTTACCCGAGCCGCTTGGGCCCATGATCGCGACCAGCTCGCCGGCGGCAATGTCGAGCGTGACCCCGCGCAGCGCGGCCACCTCAATGGTGCCCATGCGATACGTCTTGGCGACGTCGACGAGCTGAAGGGTCACCGGCCGGGGCCGCCGATGAACACGCGCTGGCCGCCTGGCCCGCCGGGTCCCGGCCCGCCGCTTGTCGGCGCGCGGGTGGTGGTGCCCTGGACGAGGATCTGCTCGCCTTCGTTCAGGCCGTCGGTGATCTCGACGAGCTGCTCGTTCTGCACGCCGGTTTTGACCAGGCGCGCAGTCGACTTGCCGTCCTCGCCGACCAGATCGACCACCTGATCGCGGCCCTGGCGGTGCACCGCCCGCAGCGGCACGACCAGCACGTCGTTTTTCTCGTCGATGGTGATCGTCGCCGACGCGGTCAGCCCACCCGGCAGCGATTGCTTGCGCGTGTCGATATCGATCGAGACGGGGTACGTGACCACGCCCTGAGACAGCGTGCCGCTCGGTGCGACCGAGGTCACCTTGCCGCGGAAGGGACGACCCGGCAGGGCGTCGAACGTGACCGCCGCCGGCTTACCGACAGCCACCTTGGCCACGTCCGTTTCATCGACGGTGACGTCGACGCGGACCGCGCTCGGGTCGACGAGGGTCAGGAAACCGGTGGTCCCGGAGGGAGCGGGCTCGCCCGGGTTGCCGGTGATCGCGGCCACGGTGCCATCGAAGGGCGCCACCAGGGTGTTGTTGTCCAGGTCGATCTGGGCTTGCTGAACGGCCAGCTCAGCCTGGCGAACCGCTTCTTGCTGCAGCGCCACATCGCTGGCCCGCACGTTGCCACTCTTCGTTGCCAGCGTTGCCAGCGCGGCGGCCACGCCACTCCTGGCCGACTCGAGATCGGTCTGAGTCGGACCGGCCTGCAGGGCCGTCAGCTTGGTCTGGGCGGACTGCAGTCCGGCCTGAGCGCTGGTCTGGGCGGCACGCGCCGCCTGGATGTCCTGGGCGGTCGGCACGCCGAGCGTATTGAGCTTGGTTTGCGCCGAGTCGAGATTGGCCTGGGCAGTGTCGACGGCGGTCTGGGCCGCGACGGCGTCGGCGTCGGTCGCGCCTTGCATGGTCTGGTCCAGTTTGGCGCGCGCGGTTGCCATGCTGTGGGTGGCCTGCTCGACGGCAGACTGGGTAGCGGCCAGGTCGGCGGCGGTGGGGCCGGCGCGTGTCTGGTCCAGTTTGGCGCGCGCGCTGGTGAGCTGCGACACGGCCGAGTCGTAGGCTGTCTGGGCGCCGATCACGTCGATGCCGGCGTTGTGGGTGTACTCGGCCTGCTTGAGGGCGGCCGCCGCGGAATCGTATGCCGCCTGGGCGGCGACCACGTCTTTGTGGGCCGCCAGCTGGTCCCACGATGCGTTGCCGCTGAGCAGCTTGACGGTGTCTTCCGCCTTCAGGATGCCGGCCTGTTTGGCGTCGCTCGCCGCGCGGGCAGTGGCGCACTCACCCGAGCTGCCGCCGAGCCTGGAGCAGGTCTGGTCGGCGGCTTTGATCGAGGCGGTAAGTTGGGCCTGCTGGCCGGCCAGGTCGGCATTGGCCTGCTGGAGCTGCGCTGAGAGCTGGTCCAGGTTCTGATGCGCCGTTTGCAGCTTCGATTCGGCGGCAGCCAGGCTGGACTGCGCCTGGAGGACGTCTGGCGAGAGCGACGCCGTGGCCTTCGCCTGTTCGAGCCTGGCGCGAGCCGTGGTCACGTCAGCCTGGGCCTTGTCGAAGCCAGCCTGGGCGGCGGTCAGGTCGGCATCGGTGGCGCCGGCCCGGAGCTGGTCGAGTTTTGCCTGGGCCGAGGTCAAACTCGAGGCGGCGTCGGCGACCGCGGACTGACCGCTCACCACGTCGGCGTTCAGTGGGCCTGCCTGCAGCTGGTCGAGCTTGGCCTGCGCGGACGCGAGCGTGTTCTGGGCGCTGACCAGCGCGGCTTGAGCGCTGGCACGATCGGCGGTGGTCGCGCCTGAGGTGAGGTTCTGAAGCTTCGCGTTCGCGTCGGCCAGCGTCGATTGGGCCCCGACCACGGCGCTCTGCGCCGCTTGCAGGTCGGCGGCCGTCGCTCCGCTCTGGATATCGCTCAGCTTGGCGACAGCGGCGTCATAGGCGGCCTGGGCCGCCGCCACATCTTCGGGCGTGGCCGTCTCCGTCAGCTGCTGCAGCTTGAGCTGGGCGGTGGTCAGCTGCGACTTCGCGGTCTCGAGTTTGACCTGGCTGGTATCCGCCTGGAGTCGGGCCAGGGGCTGGCCGGCCGTCACACGGTCGCCAACGTTGACCATGATCTCCTGGATGCGACCGGTGGCCGCGAAGACCAGCTTCGCCTGGCGGGTGGCCACCACGCTGCCGGTCGCGCTCACGGTGGCAGCCACGTTGCCGCGCTGCACTGGCACGACCTGGCCCGTCGGCACTGGCGGCGCGGCAGCGGCAAAGCGCTGATAGGCGACCGTGCCGAGGCCGGCCACCACGCCGAGCACCAGCACCAGCAGGAGCAGACGGCTCGCGCGCATCCCGCCGGCAGGCAGCCAGCGGCGCACAGGCCGCGGGATCGGGGCGGCAAGTTGCATCGCGCCCTGAGTATGCCCCCCCGATGCTAATCAGAAAACATTACGCAGTTAAGAGCCAATTAATCGATTTCTCAGGAAGAAGAGTTAGGACTTTTCTTCGTAGCTGAGTAGTTGCGCGTCCGTAAGGAACCCGTAACGAGTTTTTCTGTAGTCGCAAGTCTGCGGACTTGCTCCCCAGGGCTCCGCGCAATAGGAGTGGGC
>CBJLVJ010000572.1:0-3184 GCA_966426465.1 uncultured bacterium
ACGTCGGGCATGACGTAGTCCGTCAGGTGGCGGTTCAACACCGGCAGGAATTCGAAGCGCGTGTACAGGCGTTCGCCCACGGAGATGCGCGTTCGAATCTGGGCACGCACCTGCTCGAGGGCATCGTAACTCTCGGGCGGACACGGCTCCTCGAACCAGGTGATATCGCACGGTGCGAGGCGATTCGCCAGCCGGATGGCCGTCGGCACGTTGTACAGCGCATGCGCGTCGACCAGGACTTCGATGTCCGGGCCCACCGCCGCGCGGATCCGTTCGATCATGGCGACGCCGGTGTTCTCGATGCTGCGCTCGATCTGACCGTCCACGTAGCGCACGTTGCTCAGACCGCCGGCCGCCATGAACGGATCGGTTTTGATGGCGCGCGAGCCGCGCTCTACCTCGGCCGTCGCGTTCTCGACCATCTGCTCGACGCTCGGCGCGTACTGAAAGTGGGTATAGAGCGGGATCGTCTCGCGCACCGGCCCGCCGAGCAGCTCGTAGATTGGTACACCCAGCGCCTGGGCCTTGATATCCCACAGCGCGATGTCGATGCCGCTGAGCATCGCGGTCGTCGCGCCGCGCGTCCCCATATACGTGAATGCGCGCAACACCTTGTGCCAGAGCGCCTCGATGGCCACCGGATCGGCCCCGCGCAAGAACGCGTCCAGCTCGGTCAGCGCGGCGACGATCGTGCGATTGGCGATGGTGCCGGGATAGGTCGTGATCTCGCCCCACCCGGTCAATCCCTCGTCGGTCTCGACCTGGACGAACACGTAACTGAGCCCGGGCGACGCGGCGGCGGCGTCGGCGGCGGGGCCGCTCACAAGCCAGGGTCGGATGCGCGTGATCTGCATGCTCCGTTTCTACAATGCGGCGCTATGACGACGCCCGAGACGTTGCCCGAGGCCGGGCTGCCCGACCGACTGCTGGGCATGACCACCGCCACAGCCACGGCCATGCTGGACAAACGCGGCTACCCGAACCAGTTCATGCTCGGCGCCCACGCAATCCAGCGGGGCAAACGAGCGTGCGGCCGGGCGGTCACCGTCCGATTCGGACCGGCTCGGCCGGACCTCATGCATGCTCAGCAGGAGCGAGCGCAGGACGCGCTCTGGTTAGCGATCGAGTCGATCCAGCCAGGCGAGTTCCTCGTGCTCGATTGTGGTGGTGACGTACGTGCTGGCACGACGGGCGACATTCTGGCGTCCCGCGTGCAGCATCGCGGCGGCGTCGGCATCGTGGTCGACGGCGCGTTGCGCGACGCGGCCCAGATTCGTGAGCTGGTCGGGCTGGCGTGCTGGGCGCGAGGCGTGCACGGCTCGGGGTTCACCGCCGCGCTCGCGTGCCTCGACCGCAATCTGGCCGTCCGGTGCTTCGGCGTCACCGTCCGCCCGGGCGACTACGTGCTGGCCGACGACGATGGCCTGGTGGCCATCCCGGCCGCGCTCGCGGCTGAGGTTGCCGACGAAGGCAACGAGCAGGAGCTGAAGGAGCGCTTCATTCGAGGCCTGGTGCAGCAAGGTGTGCCGACGTCGGAGTGCTATCCGCCCAATGCGGATGTCCTCAGGCAATACGCGGACTGGAAGCGAATGCAGTAATTCGGTTTTGTCCCGATTGCCCATGGCCGTGACCACCTCGTGGAAGCCGGTTCGAGGTCGCCGTGGAAGCTCGTCAGTCCAGGCCGCAGGCGTGCCTTCGGCAGTTCTGAGCATCCTTCGGCGGGTGTGCTCCGCTAGACTTCCTCGCTGAGAGGGGGACGCATGTCAGAGCAAACCCTGTATCAGCGGGTCGGTGGGTATGATGCCGTAGCCGCGGCCACCGACGACGCACTCACGCGGCTTTTGAACGACCCGGTGGTCAATGCCTACTTCGACCATCTGGGCACCGACAACACGCGCAAGCTCCGCCAACACTTCGTCGACTTCCTGGTGGAGGCGGCCGGCGGCCCGGCTTACTACATCGGCCGCGATATGCGCACAACGCACGCGGGCATGGGGATTACCGACGCCCAATGGCAAGCCTTCGTCGGGGACATCCGCGCCACGCTCGAGCACCTGCACGTCCCGGAGCAGGAGAGCGGCGAGTTCCTGGCGTTGCTCGAGACCACCAGGGATGACATTGTCGAGAACACCGCCGGCTAACGCCGAGCAACCGAGTGGCGATCACGAGGCCGCGGCATGTGCGGCACGCCAGCACTATGGCGCCTCAGAGAACAGCGCGACGCGTTCTGACGATGAGCCGCCCCACAACCTGTATTGATATCGAGGTACTTCAGGCCGGCGTGATGGCTTCGAGCGGCGGGGCCACCGTGCTGGACGTCCACTCCACTTCGCGGCCACGCGTCTCGGGCATAGTCGTGTATACCAGCACGCCGATGAGCGCCGCCGCCGCCACGTACAGCCACACCAGGTCCAGGTGGCCGTTGCTGGTCAGCCAGGTGGTGACGTACGGCGCGGTGCCGCCGAAGAGGGCCACCGCCAGCGCGTACGGCAAGCCGATGCCGACGGTACGTACCTCCGGCGGGAACTGCTCGGCCATGACCACGGCGCAGTTCGCGGAGTAGCCCACCAGCAAGGCGATGCCCGCCAGCTCGATCGCCAGCAGGACCGCGAAGTTGTTCTGGAGGAAGTGGAACGCCGGCCAGGCCAGCACCAGGAAGCCGACCGCGAAGGCAGTCATGGTCGGCTTGCGCCCGAGTCGGTCCGAGAGCAAACCACCGAACGGCAGCAGGCACAGAAAGACAGCGATGGCAATGGTATTGGCCAGAAATGCCTGGTTGAGCGGAATGCCGGTCGTGGTGCTGGCATACGGAGCCATGTAGCTGATCCAGATGTAGTAGGTCAGCGTGCCGGGGATGGTGATGCCGACCACCCGCAGCGCCGCGCCAGGGTGCTCCAGCAGCATCGCCTTCAGGGGGTTCTCCTTGCGGCGGCCGCCGCGGGTCACAGCGGTGAAGTGCTCCGTCTCCTCGACCGAGACGCGCAGCCACAGACCCACCAGGCCCAGCAGCCCGCCCAGGCCGAAGGCCAGCCGCCAGCCCCAGGCCTGCAATTCCTGCTGGCCGAGGAGCGTGGTCAGGATGGTCCCGAGCAGCGACGCCAGCAGGGTGCCGGCACCCACGGAAACCTGCTGCCAGGAGCCGGCGAAGGCACGCCGGCTCGGCGCCGCGGACTCCACGAGGAAT
>CBJLVJ010000573.1:0-3178 GCA_966426465.1 uncultured bacterium
GGAAAGCAGCCGTACGTGCGCGGGCTCGGAAAATCTCCCACGAGCACCGCATCGCTGCCGACCATCGACAGGGGGTGGGCGATGAAACGCGGCAAGGTGCTGGCGTCGCCACTGAGCGCGGTGTACGAGACCTGGAGGTCTTCCTGCAGCAGCAGGTCGCACAACGCGTCGACCGGATGCTGCTGGCGCATGGCGGCGACTTCCGCGACCGAGCAGCCCTCGTACAGGTGGTTCTGGGGTTGCTTGAAATACGTCAACCAGATGTCCTGCCAGCTCTGGCCGCGCGGCGTCACTTCGCGGCGCAATCGCTCGCGCGCATCCGGAGAGTGCAAGGCGGATTTCAGCCGCTCAGGTCCGCCATCGTGCGCCCAGTCGGGGAACATGATCAGCAGGCGCGTGCTGCTGTACACGTAGGGATAGCTGTCGAAGGTCACGTCGAGGCCTTCGTCCTCGCGCGCTCGTTCCACCAGTCCGAGCATGTCGCTGGCGCTGCCGGTTGTCGATAGCCGCTGATAGAAGTGGGTGATGTGCGCGGGCACGCCCGAGCGGCGACCAATCTCGATCGCTTCACGGAACGGATCCAGGAAGCGATCGCCAAGCCGATAGCGCACGTGCGAGTGGTAGATGCCGCCGAGCTTCGCCGCCACGTGCGAGAGGCCTACCAGCTCGTCGGTGTCGGCGTAATTGCCCGGTGGATAGTCCAGCCCGGTCGACAGACCCCAGGCGCCCTCCTCCATGGCTTCGCGCAGGAGGGCTCGCATGTCGGCGTGCTCTCGGGCGGTGGCCGGTCGGTCCTGCCAGCCGACGGCGGCGATGCGCAGGGGTGAGTTGCCGACCAGGTAGCAGATATTGACCGCGACCTGCTGGTCGAACAGCGCCAGGTACTGCTCGACCGTCGACCAGCGGGCTCGAAGGGGCGGGTTGCCGTCGAGCCCGGAGTTCAGCTCGATAAAGCGTCGCAGGTCGTCGTCGGTGCGAAATGGCGCGTACGAGTTGCCGTCCACGCCGATGACTTCGGTGGTCACGCCCTGATGTACCTTCGGCTCGTGGCGCGGCTCGGCCAGGATCACCAGGCCCGAATGGGCGTGGAAGTCGATGAAGCCGGGGCAGACGACGCGGCCGGTGGCGTCGATAACGCGCCCCGCCGGCACTTCTGACACATCGCCGCGCAGGATGTAAAGCGTCTCACCCTCGATGCCTACGGCGCCGGCGAAGCCAACGTTGCCAGACCCGTCCACGATCCGGCCGCCCGCTATCAGAACGTCGAACACGGCGGATGAAGCTACCATCCTGATCACCGCCAATGCTGCTCAGGATCAAACATGGCACCCTGGTCACGAGCCAGGGATCGCAGCGCAGCGACGTGGTCTGCCGCGACGGGCTGATCGAGGCGCTCTCGGACTCGACGGACGATCGACAGGTTGACCAGGAGATCGACGCCGGCGGTCTGCTCGTCTTCCCGGGTTTCATCGACCCGCACGTCCATTCGCGCGATCCCGGCCTGACCGACAAAGAAGATTTCGCCCACTCGACGCGCGCCGCCGCGGCAGGGGGCGTGACCACGTTGTGCGAAATGCCCAACGCCATCCCGCCAGTCAGCAGCGCCGCCATCTTCGAGGAGCGGGCAGCGCAGCACGGACGGGTGGCGTTTGTCGACTTTGGTCTGTGGGGTCTGGCGCTCGGCGCCGAGAACCTGAGCGAGATCAAACCGCTGTTCGAGGCCGGCGCGGTGGGCGTCAAGCTGTTCTGGGGATACGCTCTGAACCGGCGCACGCGGACGCTGGTCTACAACCTGGCCGACGAATCGCCCGAAAACCTGATTCAGCCGCCCGGGACAGGCGACGTGCTGGATCTCTGCCGAGAAGTGGCGCGCGCCGGCGGTCTGCTGGCCGCGCACTGCGAAGACCGCGGCGTGATCGAGTCGGCCGAACGACGGCTCGGGCACGCCATCGCCAGCTACGCGGACCTGCTAACAGCCCGCCCGGATGTCGCCGAAGGCGTGTCGATTGCGCTGGCAGCGGAGTTGAGCGCGGCCACCGGCTGTCGGTTTCACGTGGTCCACACCGCCTCGCGCCAGGGCGTTCGCGCCCTTCGCCGCGCCCAGGCCGACGGGATAGCCATCAGCGCCGAAACCTGCCCGCACTATCTGTGGTTTACGGCCGACGACTTCGACCAGATCGGCGTGATGATGAAGGTCTATCCACCGATTCGACACGCGGAGGACCGGGCTGCGCTGTGGGAGGCTGTGCGCGACGGCACGCTCACCTCGATCGGATCCGATCATGCCCCGCACACCCTGCACGAGAAGGCGCTCGGGCTTGCCTCGGCGCCAGCCGGCGTGCCAGGCGTCGAGACGTTGGGCGCTGTCATGGTGCACGAGATGCTCAGCGGTAACCTGAGTCCCGAGCGGCTGGCCTGGCTGCTCTCGGAAGGCTCCGCTCGTCTGTATGGGCTGTATCCGCGCAAGGGCGCGCTCGAGCCGGGCGCCGACGCCGATTTCACGTTGGTGGACCCGGAGGTGGCCACCGTGATAGATGCCGGGCGGCTGCACTCGAAACAGCCGCAGAGTCCGTGGCAAGGGCGTCGCTTGCGGGGAGCCATCCGCATGGCGGTGCTGCGCGGAGAGGTGATCGCGCGCGACGGCGAGCCGGTGGGTCAGCCACGTGGCCGGTTGGTCCGTGCGCACCACCCGCCGGCCGACGCGACTTCGCCCCCCGACCCATTGGCGTTCACCTCCGAGCTCGATGAGGTTCCGACGCACGACGCCATGCCCGCCACGGTCTTCGTGGTGCAGCAAAGAGACCCGGCCGATGGATGACCTCTGCTTCCTGCCAGTCACCAGGATCGAGACGCGCCAGTCGTGCAGCACCTGCGCCGTGCTGGCGCCGTAATTCTGGGCAAAACCAACATGCACGAGTTCGCCTATGGCGGCACCTGCACCAACGTCGAGTATGGTGCGGTGCGCAACGCGTGGAACACCGCGCATGTACCAGGTGGCTCGAGCGGAGGCTCTGGAGTGGCCGTGGCCGCCGGTCTGTGCGCGGCGGCGCTGGGTACCGATACCGCCGGTTCGCCGAGCCGACCGTGCTGCGCATCGCCCGAGCCTGCGAGGCGCAGACCGAGTAGCACCTGGCGCGGCCGCCAGTCGAACAGGTGGCGTTGAGCGGCGCGTGATCGT
>CBJLVJ010000574.1:0-3176 GCA_966426465.1 uncultured bacterium
CGACGACGCCCGTGGCGCCGCGCACTGACGCACCTGTCGGCACAATCAGGTGGTGTGCGGCAGGTCATGCTCCATCTCGTCGATGTGACTTTCAGAATTATCTAACGTAGTTCTTTGGCAGAAGCACCTGGCTATGCTGCGGGTGGAGTGAGACCAGGACGCGGCCGGCGACCACCCGCGCGGGATCGGGCTGGAGCGGTTCAGAGAAGCAGCTCGCGACCGGTCACGGCTGATCCAGCACGCGGGGTGGTGGGCAGCGCGTCACGGCGCAACCAGGCGCTCGAGCGGTTTCGTCTGCTGCGGCCCATGCTCGAAGACGGCGTGCCGCTGGCCCAGCTGGCCCGCGAGCACGGGATCCAGCTTCGGCGGTTGCAGCGCTGGGTACGAGCGTATCGCCAGCAGGGCCTGGACGGGTTGGCGTTGCACACGCGCGCGGATCGGGGCAGCGACGCCGCGTGTCGATCGAACTCCAGCAAGCGATCGAAGGGTTGGCTCTACAGCGACCGCCGCTCAGTCGAGCAGCAATGCATCGCGAGACGGTGGCCATCGCGCGAGCCCACGGCTGGCCTGAGCCGAGCTACAGCACCGTCTACAGCATCATTCGCGCTCTCCCCGCCGCGTTGGTCTCGCTCGCCCACGACGGGCTGAAGGGGTATGCTGATGGGTTCGAACTGCTGTATCGGCGTGAGGCGACCCACCCAACCAGCTATGGCAAGCCGATCACACGCCGCTGGATCTGTGGGTGCTCGATGAGCGGGGCCGTCCGGCCAGACCGTGGCTGACGGTGATTCTGGATGACTACAGCCGAGCCGTGGCTGGCTACGCGCTGAGTTTGCACGCCCCGTCGTCGATCCAGACGGCGCTGGCACTGCGTCAGGCGATCTGGCGGAAGGGCGAGGCGCACTGGTCGGTGTGCGGCATCCCGGAGACGTTCTACAGCGATCACGGCAGCGACTTCACCTCGCACCACCTCGAGCGGGTAGCCGCCGACCTGCCCATGGCGGTGGTCTTCTCCACGGCGGGCAAGCCGCGCGGGCGGGGGAAGATCGAGCGGTACTTTGCGACGGTCAGCCAGTTGTTTTTGTGTCACCAGCCGGGCTACAGCCCGCCTGGCGCGGCGCGCGGCCAACCCACGCTGACGCTGCCTGAGCTCGATAGGCGCATGCGTGAGTTCATTGTCGAGACCTATCACCAGCGAGAGCACAGTGAGACAGGCGTGGCGCCCCAGAGCCGTTGGGAGGACGGTGGCTTCCTGCCCCGCCTACCCGAGTCGCTCGAGCAACTCGATCTCTTGCTGCTGACGGTGGCCAAGCCGCGCCGCGTCCATCCGGACGGCATCCATTTCCAGGGGTTCCGCTACCTCGACACCACCCTGGCGGCGTATGTCGGGGAGGACGTCATCATCCGCTACGACCCGCGCGACCTGGCCGAGCTACGGGTCTACTTTCACGATGAGTTCGTGTGTCGTGCCATCAATCCTGAGCTGGCCGGTGAGACGGTCGCCCTCAAGGACGTCATCCGTGCTCGAAATCACCGCCGACGGGAACTGCGCGCCACCCTGGCCGAGCGCCAGGCAACCGTCGAAGCCCTGTTGGGCCTACGCCGCGGTGGCGAACCACAGCCACCGTTGGCGGAGGTCGAGCCCCCAGGCCCGCCGGCGCACCCCGAGCGGCCCCGCTTGAAGCGTTACTACAACGAGTGAGTTGTCTGGACTCGCCGTCACCCGCGCCGGCCGAGTTCATGGTCACGAAGGAGTACCTGCGGTTCGCCGAGTTCTGTGATGCCTGCCGTGACCGTCGCTCTATCGGTCTGTGCTATGGCGTGCCCGGTGTCGGTAACACGGTCTCCGCTCGGCACTATTCGCAGTGGAACGAGTTCGAAACGCTCGTCGGGCCGCCACCGCATCGCGTCAGCGGTATCCCGCGGCGCGCGAGTGGTCCCTGGCGCACGGTGCTGTACACACCCGTGGTAACCAACACGCCGCGCAGTATCGAGCGTGACATCGACGCGATCTGGCGAGCGGTGTTTGGCTTGGCCACCCGGCTGCACGAACGCTCGGAGCAGCGGCCTCGACCAGAGCCGCCTGCTCTGGTCATCGTCGATGAAGCCGATCGCCTCAAGACCGCTGGGCTCGAGCAGGTACGCGACCTGTACGACCGTCGCCACATCGGTCTGGTGCTCATCGGCATGCCCGGCCTCCAGAAGCATCTGGCGCGGTACCCGCAGCTGTATTCGCGCGTCGGGTTCGTCCACCAGTTCCTTCCCCTCGGCGGTGCCGAATTGCAGCACGTGATCCGACGCCAATCACAGGAACTTGGTCTCGGACTGGAGTTGCACGACGGCACCCATGCCAGCATTCTGAGCGCCATCGTGCGCATCACCGGTGGGAACTTCCGCCTGGTCGAGCGGCTGTTTGCTCAAATCCAACGCGTGGCACAGATCAACGAAGTGATCACACTGACGCCCGAGTTGGTCGCCGGCCGCGCAAGAAAGCCTGGTGATCGGCGCACTCTAGCCAACCGACTAATCCTGAAGAACTACGATAGATAATTCCGAAAGTCACACTGAACATGCGCCTGGTGCACGTGTACGGGCTGACCGAAACCTACGCGCCGTTCACCCGCAATATTGCGCCGCCTGGCGCCGCCGAGCTGCCACCCGACGAGCGCGCCCGGTTACAGGCGCGTCAAGGTGTGCCGCACACCACCGCCGGCGAGGTGCGGGTCGTGGACGAGGCGCTGAAGGACGTGCCGGCCGACGGCCAGACCTTGGGCGAGGTGGTCATGCGCGGCAACGTGGTCACGCGGACAGCTCCTCCAGCACACGCTGTTTGGTGTCAGTACGGGCATCTGACCGCGGGACCTCCGTTCGGATCCGGTCGATCGCGGCCCAGCGGCAGAGCCGTCAGCTGGGCGTCTCTGCCAGAGGTCGGTCGTACGCCAGTTCGGCGTACCAATCGCCGCGTCCCTGCGGCGTCAGATCCAGCAGGTGCCAGACCGGACACAGCAGGTCGATACCGCGCTGGTCGATCTCGTCGTCCATGCGTGGGTGGGCGGAGTAGTGGTGGCGGATCGTGCCGTCCGCGTCGCGCGTGAAAACGGAGATGGTGGAGTCTTGCTCGCCGTCGGCGTCTTCGCTGCCGAGGTCAAACTTGAACGTGCTGTCGCCACAACTCA
>CBJLVJ010000575.1:0-3173 GCA_966426465.1 uncultured bacterium
TATGGCGTACTGGTGAGCCTGTACCGCGTGGAATTCGTGGAGCTGCTCACGTTCGTCGGCGCACGCAACTACGTCGAAGTGCTGACCGATCCCAGGTTCTGGAACAGCGCACGTGTGTCGTTCACGTTCACCGCCTGCTCAGTCGGCCTGACCTTTGTCGGCGGCTTCGGCCTGGCGCTGCTCGGCAACCAGCGTGTGCGGTTTCGGAGCGCATTCCGCACGGTGGCGCTGCTGCCCTGGGTGACCTCGTACGTCGTCACCTACCTGATCTTCCGCTGGATTCTGAATAGCGACTTCGGCCTGCTCAACGCGGCACTGGTCGAAGGATTCGGCCTGCCGCGGATCAACTGGCTGGGTGACCCGGTGCTGGCGCTGGCGGCGCTGGTGGGCGTGGATGTGTGGCGCGCCGCGCCCTATGCCATGGTGCTGCTCCTGGCCGGCCTGCAGGGCATTCCCCATGAGCTCTATGAGGCGGCTGCGATCGATGGGGCGACCAGGATGCGCTCGTTCTTCGCTATCACGCTGCCCCTCATGCGCCCGACCATCCTGGTGCTGGTGGTGCTGCTGACCATCATCGACTTCAACGTGGTGGTGGCCATGCTGGTGCTCACCGGGGGCGGCCCTGGCACGGCCACCGAGGCGATGAGCCTGCGCATGTACAACGAGGCGTTCACCTACACGCGCATGGGACCGGCCTCGGCCATCGCGATGATCATCTTCGCCGCCAACCTGGTGCTGACCGCCGTCTACCTCCGCACGCTGCGCTCGGAGCGCCACTCCTGATGGCTAGCCGCTCGCTTAGCTTGCCGTCGCGCCGGCACCCGCAAATGGCAACTACCCACGTGCCGCTGTACGCGGCGATGCTGCTGGTGGGCTTGCTGGCCCTGCTTCCGTTCGTGTGGGCGTTCCTGACGTCGCTCAAGCCGGAGCGCCAGGTCTTCGCTTTCCCTCCGCGCCTGCTGCCCGAGCCAGCCACGCTCTACAACTACTCGCGCGCGGTCGATCACGGCCTGCTGCTGGCGCTGTTCAACAGCAGCGTGATCTCGCTCTCGACGGTGGCGCTGGTGCTGGGGGCAGGTGCGCTGGCCGCCTACCCGCTGGCGCGGATCAGCTTCCGTGGGAGCCAGGTCGTGCTGTTTCTGATCATCGCCCCGATGATGATCCCGGGCCTGGTCAACCTGGTGCCAACCTACATCATGATGGCCAAGCTCGGCCTGCTCGACAGCTACCAGGGCCTGATCCTGATCTACTGGGTCCACTCGTTGCCGCTGGCGATCTGGGTGCTGCGCGGGTTCTTCCAGACCATCCCGCGCGAGCTGGAGGACGCCGCGGCAGTGGACGGCGCGTCGCGCCTGCAGAGCCTGTGGTCGATTATCCTGCCGCTCTCGCAGCCAGCGCTGGCTGCCGTGGCGCTGCTGGTCTTCCTCAACGCCTGGAACGAGTTCGTGATCGCCTCGATCATGACCTCGTCGGCGCTCATGCGCACGGCGCAGGTGTTCCTCTATCTGAATATGACCGACGTGGGGGTCAACTGGGGTGAGATGATGGCGTCGGCGCTGGCCATCAACCTGCCCGTGCTCGCGTTGTTCCTGCTGCTGCAGCGCCGCTTCATTGCCGGGCTGACCGCTGGCGCGCTTCGGTTCTGATGTCCGAGCATATGATGTGACAAGCATGGGCCTGGACCAACCCGTCGTCGATTGCGACATCCACGCCACGGTGCCCACGGTGGAGGCGCTGTTTCCGTACCTGTCCGAGCACTGGCGCGAGTACATCCGAACGTCGGCATTCAAAGGGCCGACGGATACGGCCTATCCGCCGCACGCTCCCACGTCGGTCGCGCCGGGCACTCCGCTGAGCGACGGAAATCGACCCGGTTCGAGCCTGGCGCAGATCCAGGAGCAGGTGCTCGATCCCTGGGGTGTGGAAGTCGGGATCTTGAACTGCGCCTACTCGATTGACAGCCTGCACAATCCTGATACTGCCGCTGCCATGGCCGCGGCGGTCAATGACTGGCTCATTGCCGAGTGGCTGGACAAAGAGCCGCGCCTGCGCGCCTCGGTGGTCGTGCCAACCCGCGTACCCGATATGGCCGCGCGTGAGATCGATCGCGTGGGCGGCCATCCTGGCTTCGTCCAGGTCTTCCTGCCAGTGCGCTCCGAAGCGCCCTACGGGCACCGACGCTACCTGCCGATCTTTGAGGCCGCCACGCGCAACAACCTGGTGGTCAGCCTGCAGTTTGGTGGCGCGCCGGGTAACCCGCCGACGGGCTCCGGCTGGCCCTCCTACTACATCGAGGAGTACGTGGGCATGGCCCAGGTCTTCCAGACGCAGGTGCTCAGCCTGATTGTCGAGGGCGTGTTCGATCGCTTCCCCGATCTGCGCATGGCCCTGGTCGAGGGCGGCTGGACCTGGATGCCCTCGTTGATGTGGCGCATCGACAAGGACTGGAAGGGGCTGCGGCGTGAGGTGCCGTGGAACACGCGGGTGCCCTCGGCGTACATTCGCGAGCGCATGCGCCTCTCGCTTCAGCCGCTGGATGCGCCCAGCGAGCCGAAGCACCTGCTGCAGATCATCGACCAGCTTGGCTCGGACGACCTGCTGATGTTTTCGACGGACTACCCGCACTGGCACTTTTCCTCGCCCGAGGAGGCAGTTCCAACCGGGCTGGCACCGGAACTGCGGCGCAAGATCTTGCACGACAACGCCAGGAACTTCTATCAACTGTGATGAGCTCAGATCCGGGAGGAGCGCAATGGTAACGACACAGGAGCGGCAGCCACGGACCGATCAGCGCACAAAGATGGCTGTCATCGACTGCGACATCCACCCGGCCCTGAAGTCGCCCAAGGCGCTGCACCCGTATCTGTCTGAACGCTGGCGGCGCCACCGCGACACCATCGGCGACCGCGGCTTCGCGGGCGCCTACTACCCGCGCGCGAATCCGAACGCCGCGCGCACCGACGCATGGCCGCCCAACGGCCTGCCGCCCGGCTCGGACCTCGACTTCATGCGCGCGCAGTTGCTCGACGCCTGGAACATGGACTTCGGCGTGCTGCAGCCCTTGCTCGGCGCCGGCGCGCAGCTCAATCACGAGTACGCCGCGGCGCTGTCCTCGGCCATCAACGAATGGCAGATTGCCGAGTGGCTCGAGCCAGAGCCACGCCTGCGCAGCG
>CBJLVJ010000576.1:0-3172 GCA_966426465.1 uncultured bacterium
GACCATTCGGGTCGAGCTGAGTAGTCGGGCTGGCACGCTCGGCCGCGTCCTGTCAGCCATCGGCGCCGCTGGTGGAGACGTGGACGCCGTCGACCTGGTGCGCGTCACCTCGACGTCGGTGATCAGGGACATCACCGTCGCCGCCTCTGGCGAGGAGCACGGCCAGGCCATTGCCAGCCAGCTCGAGACACTCGAGCACGTGCACGTGTTACACGTGACCGATCGGACCTTCCTGGTGCACCTGGGAGGCAAGATCCAGGTTGAGGGCCGCGTACCCGTCAAGGCGCGCGACGACCTGAGCATGGTCTACACGCCGGGCGTGGCGCGAGTATCGCTTGCCATCCGCGACAATCCGGCCAGCCAGTGGACGCTCACGGTCAAACGCCACACGGTCGCGGTGGTGACCGACGGTTCAGCCGTGCTCGGCCTCGGCAACATCGGTCCGGCGGCGGCCCAGCCGGTCATGGAAGGCAAGTGCCAGCTGTTCAAGAAGTTCGGCGGCCTGGATGCCTTCCCTATCTGTCTGGCTAGCCAGGACGTCGACAAGATCGTCGCCACCGTCGAGCGCATCGCGCCGGTGTTTGGCGGAATCAACCTGGAAGACATCTCCGCGCCGCGCTGTTTCGACGTGGAAGAACGGCTGCGCCGCAGCCTGGAC
Organism: uncultured bacterium; assembly: GCA_966426465.1. Lineage (GTDB taxonomy): Bacteria > Chloroflexota > UBA6077 > UBA6077 > CF-72 > CF-72. The sequence goes on from CBJLVJ010000576.1 coordinate 659, forward strand.
ATTCCCGTCATGCACGACGATCAGCACGGGACCGCGGTCGTGGTCCTGGCTGCGCTGACCAACGCCCTCAAGCTGGTCGGCAAGGCCATCGAGAACGTCAAGATCGTCCTGGTGGGGGTCGGCGCGGCGGGCACCGCCATCACGCGCATGATGGTCGAGGCGGGCGCCGGGCGCGTCATCGCATGCGACCTCGATGGCGCCATCTACGCTGGCCGGCCCGTGGGCATGGATCGGTACAAGGAAGCGCTCGCGGCGGTGACCAACCCGGAGCGTGAGCAGGGCAGCGTTCACAGCGTGATCCGCGGTGCAGACGTATTCGTCGGCGTCTCTGGTCCGGGCGCGATCACCGTCGCCGACGTGGCCAGCATGGCAGCGGACCCAATCGTTTTCGCGCTGGCCAATCCCCAGCCGGAGGTTTCGCCCGAGGCGATCGCCAACATTGCTCGTGTGATCGCCACCGGGCGGAGTGACTACCCGAACCAGATCAACAATTCGCTGGTCTTCCCGGGCATTTTCCGCGGCGCGCTCGAGGTGGAGGCGACCGACATCAACGAGGCCATGAAACTCGCCGCCGCGCGCGCCATTGCCGCGTTGATCGGGCCGGACGAGCTGAACGAGGAGTACATCATCCCGGGCATGTTCGACTCCCGCGTGGCCGAGGCGGTAACGCGCGCCACGCGCGAGGCGGCCTGGGCAAGCGGAGTCGCGCGCAAGCCGCGGCCCGCCGATGCGGAATCCTGATGCCCCGCAATCGCCCGGACAAGTCACGCCAGCGCCCGAGTGCGAAGGAGCCCGAGCCGACGCCGCCCGCCGATAGCGGTCGGCTGCCGACACACGTCGATATGCTCATCCCGTACGTGCTCCTGGCCGTGTCGCTCCAGCGCGCTCATGGGTACCTGATCGAGGAGTATCTGCACAGCCTCGGCTTTTTGAGCCTGGAGATGAGCACCCTCTATCGCACGCTGCGGCAGCTCGAAAAAGATGGACTGCTGTTTTCGAGCTGGGAGCCAGGGCCGGCCGGCCCGGCCCGCCGCGTGTACAGCCTGACCGACGCCGGGCGGGTCTGGCTCGATAGCTGGGCGGGCGTCCTGGACGCCTACCGCGGCATGATCGACCGCTTCTTCGGCCTGTACGGCGGCGGCCGCTCTGACCAGACCGACGAGTCCGACACCTGACGAGCTATAGCAGGCGTCTATCGATTTGATCCACGGGGCACGCTCGCCTTTATGCCGAACGTGTGTCACGCTCGGCACAGAGGAGTCTTCTTCCGATGTCGCACAACGGCCATTCAGCGTCGAACGGTCACACGCCGACGGACCTGCTCTCCGAGCTTCGCTCGTCACCCCTGCTGCCCGACGGCTACCAGGTGCCCGCCTCGCGCTGGGTCCACCCCAGCGTCCGCCTGCGCCAGTTGCTCGGCTCCGAGCCGTACGTCTTCGCCCCAGGTGTCTACGATCCGTACACCGCACAGCTCGTGATGTACTACGGCTTCCCGGCGGTGTACTTCAGCGGTTACTCGTTCGCCATGGGCCACGTGGGCTCGACCGACATGGACCTGTACTCCAGCGTCGAGATCGCCGACGGGGCGCGGCGCACCGTCAGTGCCCTGCGCAAGTTCCAGCTGACCATGGCCGTGGGCGATCCCGGGGCGGACGTGCCGCCCCGCCACCTGCACATTCCACCCGTGCTCGTCGACATGGACGGTGGCTACGGCAACGCCTTCAACGTCCAGCGCACCACCGAGCTGTACGTCGGCGCTGGCGTGGCTGCCTGCCACCTGGAAGACCAGGTGCTGCCCAAGCGCTGCGGCCACATCGCCGGCAAGGCGCTCATCAGCGCCGACGAGATGCTCGGCAAGCTGCGCGCCATTCGCGCCACAGCCGACGACCTGGGCAACCCCGACTTCGTCATCGTGGCCCGCACTGACGCCGTCTCCGCCGTCGATGCGCCCGAGTCCACGCGTGGACTGCCCCTGGCGATCGAGCGCGCGCTGCGCTACCTGGACTCGGGCCTGCCCGACCTCGTCTGGTGTGAGTTCCCCACGTCCGAGCGCGCACCTGTCGAAACGTTCGCCACCGAGGTCCGCAAACGTTTCCCTGAAGCTCGCTTCGCCTTCAACTGGTCCAGCTCGTTCAAATGGCACCTGGACCCGAACCCGCTCCGTTTCGAAGAGCTGGGCCAGATGGGCTACCGCTTCCTGTTCATCACGCTGGCGGCTATCCACGCCAACGGTCTCGGCTTCGGCGAGCTCCTGCAAGGGCTGCGCGACCAGCAGCAGCAGGCCTATATCGACCTGCAGCGGCAGGAGTGGGCCGACAATCAAGACCTGCCCAGCCGCAGTCACCACCTGTTCTCGGGCGTGCCGTACCACCACGTGATGGGCAGCGTGTATGGCGCGGCGCGGCTCAGCCACAGCGTGCAGGAGGAGCACCGCACGGAGCAGGCCGTCTAGAAGCGGCCGCGCCGAACGTGCCGCTCAGCGAAAGTCGGCTGGCGAACCTGGGCGCCCAGGCA
>CBJLVJ010000577.1:0-3170 GCA_966426465.1 uncultured bacterium
TCTCTTCGCACGTCTCCACCGACTCACCCCGGGCAGTCTCCCTTTGGCGCCATTCGGGCGGCCGGAGCCGCCACGGCGCGACCGTACCTTCCAGTGGGGTCCCCTCTGGGGCAGCCTCAGTCGGGCTCTTGCCTGAGCACCGCCTGGGCGGCCTCGGAGCCCATCGCGTAGGTGCGCTTGGCGATCAGCCCGATCGCCACAAGCCCCACGTAGATGCACACCACCACTATCCACACCACCAGGCCGGGCACGCGCCCGATGGCCGCCGCCGCGATCAGGTCGGCATACCCGCCGCCCACGATCTCGAGCTTGGCGACCCAGGTCAGCAACACGGCCGCGTAGATCCACAGGTAGTTGCGTCGCAGCCGCCAGCCGGCGGCCGCCAGCATGCCCACCGGCGGGTACGAGTAGGGCGTCCGCAGCGCCTCGATGAGCGCCGGACGCCAGTCCCGCGTGCTGCCCTCGCCGAGCACCTCCGGATAGAAGTAGCGTTCCATCAGCAGCACCCGGTAGCGGGACGCCTCGTAGACACGGAAGCGCCGCGCCTCCACGACCAGAAAGAACACGTTGACGAACATCAAAAAGATGAAGGCCTCGTGTGGGATGGTCGGATTGCCTAACGAAAACGTGGTCACCAGGGCTGAGGACGTGATGGCCCAGTTCGTGGTGGTGTCGAGTCGCTGGCGGTAGCTGGTCAGCCGCCCGACCTCGGCCCGGTACAGGTGCACCAGGGCATTGAGCGCACCCGCCGAAAGCGCCTGTCCGGGCGCGGCTTCGGCCCCATTGGGCAGCCTGATGTCGACGGATCGCCGGCCCGCGTCCATGGTGGTTTTTGTGTGAGCAAATTCGGTACCGCCCTACCATGGTCGGACCAATCAGCCGAGAGAAGAGGTGCACAGCATGTCGGGCATCGGGCGTCGGTCGCTGTTGAGGACCGCCTCCGTAGCGGCGGGTGGACTGGCGGTCGGCGCCACATTGGCGCCGGGCGCGGCTGCGGCGCCCGCACGTGCGCCCGTGGCCGGCGGCGGCACGCTCAACGTACGCTGGATCGGCGGCGGCGTGGTCGAGCTGGCCACGCCCGACAACAAGCAACTGGCCTACGTCGACGCATGGGTCTGGAACAACGCCGCCTATGGCGTGCTGAAGGTCGAACGACCGTCTGAGTTCGCCAGCGCCGACGCGTTTGCCGGCTACGTCGCGGCGAAGGCGCCCGATGCCGTGCTGGTGCTGCTGAGCCACGATCACGGCGACCACATGGGCGACTACTTCGACCTGTTGACGGCATTGTCAGGCAGCGGGCTGAACGTGAAGACGACCGGCCAGAGCGACCTGATGCGCGCCGGCCTGGTCCAGAAGTTCAAGGATGCCGGCCTGGATCCCGCCCAGATCGTGCTCAACGGCGGCGCTGGCCAGAATTTCGGCGGGCGCGCCCAGCACGGCGCCATGCAGGCCTGGCTGGTGCCAGCGATCCACTCGACGCTGCTGGCCTACCCGTCGGCTGGGTTTGTGCTCGAGATGGGCGGCGTGCGCGTCTACGCCTCGGGCGATACCGACCTGTACGGCGACATGCGCATGCTGGCCGACCGCTATCACCCCGATGTCGCCCTGGTCTGCTCCGGCGGTGGGCCGTACACCATGGGCCCACGCGATGCGGCCATGGCCTGCGCCCTGACCGGCGTCAGCCAGGCCGTGCCCATTCACTACGGCCACAACGCCCAGGTCCTCGGCCTCGAAGCCGCCAGCCAGTTCCAGCAAGCCCTCACCGAGATCTCCCCCACCACCACCGCCCAGGTCCTGACCCTCGGCGAAACCCGCCCCATCACCGTCTAGGCGCCGACCAGATGTGCGAACAAAAAATGGTTCACAGAACGGATGTTCTAAGGTAAGCTAGCGCCATGACCCGCGTCCTGGAGCGTTTCAGCGCCGCCACCCGCGCCTGGTTCCAGGACACCTTCGCCGCGCCAACTGCGGCCCAGGAGCAGGGCTGGGCGGCGATCGCCCAGTCCGAGCACACGCTGATCCAGGCCCCGACCGGCTCGGGCAAGAAGCTGGCCGCCTTCCTGTGGTGCCTGGACCAGCTGGCCACCCAGCCCGCGCCGGCGGACCCCAGGCAGCGCTGCCGCGTGCTGTACGTGTCCCCATTGAAGGCCCTGGCGCACGACGTCGAGCGCAACCTGAAGGCGCCGCTGGTCGGCATCGGCCTGGCCGCGCAGCGGCTGAACCTGCCGCCACCAAAGATCGACGTGGCCATCCGCACGGGCGACACCCCGGCCGCCGAACGGCGCGACATCAACAGAACGCCGCCCGACATCCTGATCACCACGCCCGAGTCGCTCTACCTGCTGCTGACCTCCCGGGCAGAAGAGATCCTGCGCTCGGTCCGCTGGGTCATCGTCGACGAGATCCACTCGGTGGCCGGCACCAAGCGCGGCGCCCACCTGGCGCTGTCGCTGGAGCGGCTGGAGCACGTCGTCAGCGGTCCGGTGCAGCGCATTGGCCTGTCGGCCACGCAGCGCCCGCTGGAAGACATCGGCCACTTCCTGGGCGGTGTCGACCGGCCAGTCACGCTGGTCGACGTCGGCAAACGCAAGAGCCTGGACCTGCAGGTGGTGGTGCCGCTCGAGGACATGGACAAGCCCGAGCAGGCCGCCGCCGAGGAGCCGCCGCGCGGCGGTTCGGTGCTCGGCGCCGAGGTCCGCGCCGAGGCGCGCAACTCGGTCTGGCCGTCCATTTACCCGCGTCTGCTGGAGCTGATCAAAAACCAGCGCTCAACGCTCATCTTCGTGAACAGCCGGCGCCTGGCCGAGCGCCTGGCGCAGCGCCTGAACGAGCTCGCCGAAGCCGAATCCGACCCCGAGGCTGAGCCAGCAGGAGCGCCGCTGGTCAGAGCGCACCACGGCTCGATTTCCCGCGAGCAGCGCCTGGTGGTGGAGGAGATGCTCAAGTCGGGCACGCTGCGCGGCCTGGTCGCCACCAGCTCGCTCGAGCTGGGCATCGACATGGGCGCGATCGACCTGGTCATTCAGGTCGAGTCGCCAACGTCGGTTGCCAGTGGCCTGCAGCGGATCGGCCGCGCCGGCCACACCGTCGACGCGGTCAGCTCCGGCCGGATCTTTCCCAAGTACCGCGGCGACCTGCTCGAGGCGGCGGTGGTGGTGCGCCGCATGCTC
>CBJLVJ010000578.1:0-3165 GCA_966426465.1 uncultured bacterium
GGCGCGCTCTCGGATCGGTTTGGACGACGGCCGGTGCTGGTTTTCAGCCTGCTCGGCGAAACCGGCGGGTACGTGCTCCTGGCACTCGCCAACAGCCTGCCGTTGCTCGTTGTGGCCAGGATCATCACGGGCGCCACCTCCGGCAACATCGGCGCCGCCCAGGCCTACCTGGCCGACATCAGCACGCCCCAGGCGCGCACGCGGACCTTCGGTTTGCTGGGTGCGACCTTCGGACTGGGCTTCATGTTCGGGCCCGCCCTCGGCGGCCTGCTGAGCGACCTGGACTTGCGCGCTCCGGCCCTTGCCGCGGCCGGGCTGGTGGCGCTGAATGCCGCCTTCGTCGGACTCTTCCTGCCAGAGTCGTTGCCCGCCGACCGCCGCTCCCGTCAGCCGCTCGGTGGCCAGATCAATCCGTTCGGCGTGCTGGGGCGCTTGCTCCGACGCCCGAGCTTGCGCACACCCCTGGCCGCCACGTTCCTGGTCAACTTCGCGTTCGCCGGGTTCCAGACCAACTTCGCCGTGTATGTCGGCGACCGCTTCGGCTTCGGCCCGCTGGACGTGGGCAGTCTGTTCCTGGCCCTCGGCTTGACCAGCATCGTCATGCAGGGCCTGGTCCTGCGCCGGCTCAGCACGCGATTCTCCGATCGCGCCATTCTGCTGGCCGGGATCGTCGTGTCCGCGGTCGGCTACCTGCTCCTGGGCAGCGTGCCAAACGCGCTCCTGTTGTGGCTGGCGCTGCCGGTGCTGGCCGCCGGCAGCTCGCTGTGGCGGGCACCGTTGAGCAGTCTGATCTCGAAGCTGGTCGGGCCCCGCGAACAGGGCCAGGCCAGCGGCGGGAGTCAGGCGATGGCATCGCTGGCCTCGATTGTCGGCCCGCTGGCGGGCGGGCTCGCGTATGAGCAGGTCGGCCAGGCAACACCCTACGTCCTGGCGGCGCTGGTCATGGCGCTGACGGCGATGCTGATGGTGCGCGGCCAACCCCGACGCTCCACCGCGCCCGCAGCCGCCGTGCTCGCAGCGCTCCCCGCGCCGTTGGCCGAACAGAGCGCGTGAGGCCGCCGCCGAATTCCCGCCGTGCACCAGCACTCTTGCTATTCTGTTCGTGAAAATCCGAAATATCCGATAAATCCGATAGTGCCGTTGTACATCTTCAGGTTCGGAGGGAAGATTCCATGCCCCGTCTCCTTACACCGCTCATGCTGAGCTTCGCGACATTCGCTCTGGTTGCCTGCAGTCCGGCCGGCTCCGCCTCCTCCGCGGCTGGCGCTCCGGGCGCAGCCGCCAGTTCAGCCGCTCAGACGCTCACGGTCCAGGGCACTGATGCGCTCAAGTTCGAGCCGTCCACGCTCACCGTCAAAGCCGGCCAACCAATCACATTGACCTTCACCAACACTGGTCAGACGGTCCATGACTGGTCGCTCGCTCAAGGCGCCGGACAGCCCGTCAAGATCAGCGCCGCCGGCGGGCAGAGCGCCTCCGGCACCTTCACCATCGACCGCCCCGGCACCTACACGTTCATCTGCTCCCAGCCCGGCCACGAAGCGGGCGGCATGAAAGGCACGATTACGGCGCAGTAGTGCCGGAGCACACCCACCATGCGGAACTCTCCTGGACTCCCAATCAGTGCCCTCGTTACCGCCGCCGCATTCGTAGCGGTCCTCGGTCTGGGGCGGCTGACGCGCACGGATCTCGCCGCTCCCCTCTCAGAGCTCGAAATCGGTCTCGCCGCCTGGGCCTTTGTCCTCGGCATCTTTGGCACACAGGGCTTGATTTCGATCTTTCTGGAGGGGGCCGAGCTGCGCCCCGGCCTCACCGCGCCACGCCTGACAGGCCCGCTCACGCGAGCGATCGTACTTCTGGCCGCACTGCTGCTGGTGCTGGCGCTTCTGCTGGGCGGCGCCATCCTGAGCGGTGAGCCACTTTCTGTGGTGGGCCTCACCGCCGGCGCCGGCTGTCTGGTTCTGGCCCTCGTGCTGGTCGCCTACAAGGAAGCCTTCGTCGGAGACGAAGCTCGTCTCGACACGCGCGAGGACGGTATCCCGTGGTGAACTCCCAACCCGTTTATAACCGCTCCGAGAATGGCTCTGTGGCAACCCTGGCGGAGTCGTCCGCCGACCCCAGGCTGGCTAGCCGGCGCCGCTTGCTCAAGTGGCTGATCGGCGCCGCATCCGCCGCATTCGTCGCCTCGTTTGGGCTACCGGCGGTCGCGCTCAAGTCACTCAGTCTGCCGAAGACTGGCGTCCAGAAAGGTGACGTACTGGTGCTCGCGACTGGCATTGCTGCGGTGCCTGCCGGGCAACCGTTGAAGCTGGCGGACCTGCCGGTGGGCTCCGGTGTTCAGGTCTTCCCGCAGGGTAAGACAGACAACCAGAATTCGCTCATCCAGCTGGTGAGAATCGGCGACGAAGTGAGCCCTGCTGGCGTCGTCGCCTTTAGCGCCATCTGCACCCATCTGGGGTGCGCGGTGTTCGCCGAGCTCACGCCGGACCAGCAGATCGCGTGTCCGTGCCACGGCAGCCGGTTCGATCCACGTCGCGGCGCGACCGTCACCGGCGGACCGGCTGACCGACCGCTGCCATCCCTGCCAATTACGGTGGCTCCAGACGGCAGCATCGTCGCCGACGGCGATTTCAGCGGACCCGTCGGGCCACGCTGAACCGTCGCCGGCCAAGGAGCATCACCATGAGTACGACCAGTCCTCCGCCTGCAACCCGCGAACCACTCCAGGTGGAGCCAGTCACTCGTCACCAGCCACGGGTTGGCTGGCTGGAAGAGCGCCTTGACCTGCACGCCTTCCATGTCAAGTACGGCCGCAAGGTCTTCCCGGTCCACCACACGTTCTTCCTTGGTGAGATGGCCGCGTTCACCTTCCTCATCCTGATAATCACCGGCGTGTACCTGGGGCTGATCTACACGCCCTCCAGCGCCGAGATCGACGTCGCCGGTCAGCGCCTGCCGCAGGCCTACGCCAGCGTGCTCCTGATCGACTCCATTCCGGTGGCCAGTCTGTTCCGCACCGTTCATCACTGGGCGGCGCACGTCATGGTGGCCTCGGTCATCCTGCACGCCCTGCGCATTTTCCTCACCGGCAGCTATCGCAAGCCGCGCGAGGTCAACTGGGTCATCGGCGTGGTGCTGCTGGCCCTGACCCTGATGGCGGGTTTC
>CBJLVJ010000579.1:0-3160 GCA_966426465.1 uncultured bacterium
GTGAGCGTGGCCACGCATTCGATGTGGTAGGTCTGTGGGAACATGTCCAGGGGCTGGACTTCGGCGAGCGCGTAGCCGCCGTCGACCAGGATGCGCAGGTCGCGGGCGAGGGTGGACGGGTCGCACGAGACGTACACCACCCGTGGCGGGCGCGAGCGGATCAACGCGCGCAGCACGTCCGCGTGGCAGCCGGCGCGGGCCGGGTCGAGCACCACCGCGTCAACCCCCGCGGCATCCAGTGAAGGCAGGACCACTTCGGTTTTGCCCTGGATGAATCGTGCGTTGGGCACGTCGCGGCCGTTGTACTGGGCGTCGCGTGTAGCCGAACGTGCTTCTTCGATGCCGATCACCTCGCGCACGAGCGGCGCAAGCAGCAGCGCAAAGGTGCCCACGCCGGAGTAGGCGTCGACGACGACACGATCGGGCTCGGGCTCGACCCGGTCCATGACCAGCAGCGCCAGCAGCTCGGCCATGCTCAGGCCATCGTCGGGCAACGGTAGCCAGGGCGCGCGAATGGGCGCCGGCAACGGGCGGTTCTCGCGGCGTGTGTTCACCTGAAAGAACGATGACGGCTCCAGCCGAAAGCGGCGGCCCAGCAGCTCCTCCTCCAGGTAGGCCTGGCCCGATTCGATCTCGGGCACTTCGGGCAGCGCGGGCGTGACGAGCACCTGGCCCGTGTTGGCCCCGACGCGCATCAGTACCTGGTGAATCCGTCGCCCGACCAGTCGGCCCTGGGCCGCCTCGAGCATGGAGTTGATGGTCGGGTGCACGATCCAGCAGTGGTCGATACGCAACAAGCGGTGCGACCCGCGATAGGTAAAGCACAGCTCGCCAAACCGCCTGCCCACGGTGAAGCGGGCTTGATTGCGGTAGTGCCACGGCTCGAGCATGCCGATGGCTGGCCTGACCAGGTCGTCCGCCTCCGCGAAGTGGCCGATGCGCCGGAGCTGATCCACGACAATGGCCTGCTTGAGCCGCAGCTGGAGTCCGTACTCGGCGTGCTGCCAGCTGCAGCCGCCACAGCCGGTCGTGAAGTACGGGCAGGGCGGCTGGACGCGACCCGGCGCTGGCCGCTCCAGGACCGTCACCTCTCCGCGGGCGAAGTCGCGTCGCTGCTGCTGCACCGCGATCAGCGCCGCCTCGCCCGGCAGCGCACGCGGCACGAACACCACCCGCCCATCCGGCAGGTGCCCGATGGCCTCGCCGCCGAAGGCCGCGTCGGTCAGCTCGACCTGAACCGGAACCGGCTCGACGCTCACGCGGACGTCCTGCGCAGGAGCAGCGGGTCGTCGAAGTACGCGGGCTGGGAGCGGAGGCCTGTGCGCGCCGGGCTCAGCTTGCCTGACGGCTCGCCTGTCGGGCCTGTTCCTCGTCGAGCAGCTGCCGTCGCAGCACCTTGCCGACGAGCGATCTGGGCAGCTCGCGGCGAAACTCCACGAATTTGGGCACCTTGTAGCGAGCCATCCGGGCGTGACAATAGTCGAGGATCTCCTGCTCGGTGGCGGTCTCGCCGTCCCGAAGCACAATGTATACCTTGACCGCCTCGCCCCAACGCGGATCGGGTATCCCCACGGCGACGGCCTCTTTGACTTTGGGGTGCTGAAACAGCGGCTCTTCGACGTCCCTGGGATAGACGTTCATGCCGCCGCTGATGATCATGTCCTTCTTGCGATCGACAATGGTGAAGTAGCCGCTCTCGTCGACGCACGCCAGATCACCCGTAAACAGCCAGCCGTCGCGCAGGACACGCGCGGTCTCGTCGGCTCGCTTCCAGTAGCCGAGCATCACCTGCGGGCCACGCACGGCCAGCTCGCCCACCTCGCCTGGCGGCATGCGCCGCGTGCCGGTTTCCTGGTCGAACACGGCCGCGTCGGTACCCGGCATGGGAACGCCGATCGTGCCCGCGGCGTGCTGGGTGGCCAGCGGCGTACAGTGTGTGACCGGGCTGGCCTCGGTCAAGCCGTAGCCCTCGACGATCCGCGCGCCGGTGGTCGCCTCGAAACGCGCCTGAACCTCGCGCGGTAAGGGCGCCGCGCCGCTGAACGCGCCCTTGAGCGAGCGCAGGTTGTACTGGCCGAGCCGTTTCGCCTGATTGATGGCCATGTACATGGTCGGTACCCCGGGCAGCAGGTGCGGCCGCTCGCGCTGGATCGCTTTGAGGACGTCATCGACCACGAAGCGCGGCTGAAGCACCATCGTCCCGGCCCCGCGAATGCTGAAGTTCATGACTGTGGTCATGCCGTAGATATGGAACAGCGGCAGCACGCCCATGATGATGTCCGGGCCGTCCGCGTTGGCCAGGTTGGCGAACCAGGCGCGCACCTGAAGCGTGTTGGCCACCAGGTTGCGGTGCGTCAGCATGGCGCCCTTGGCCACGCCGGTCGTGCCGCCGGTGTACTGCAGCAGCGCCAGCTCATGGGCGCCGACCTCGACGCCTGGCGAGCTCGACCGCGCTCGCGCCAGCAGCCGCGTGAGCCAGTACGTGTGTCCGTCTCGCGGCAGCTTGACCCGATGGCCGTCGCGCCGCTCGCGCGTGAGCGAGAACAGCAGCCGCAGGTGCGTCGGGAAATAATCCTTGATGTTGGTGACGATCACGTGGCGCAGTGTCGGCACGCCCTGACGCACCGCCTGGACCTGGCCAAACAGCGATGACAGGCACACCACCACGCTGACTTCTGCGTCGGCGAGCTGGTGCTCGAGCTCAGACTCGACGTACAGCGGGCTGGTCGCGACCATCACCGCGCCGGCCCGCAGGCCGCCGTAGTACGCCACGACCATCTGCGGACAGTTCGGCATGAGCAGCGCCACCCGCTCGCCTTTGCGCACGCCCAGTGCGAGCAGCGCGTTGGCGAAGCGGTTGGCGAGCGCGTCGAGCTCGGCATAACTGGTCGAGCGGCCGAAGAAACGGATCGCGGTTCGGCGCGGGTAACGCCGGGCGGCATCGGCGAGCGCGGCATGCAATGGCTCCTCCGGTAGGTCGATGTCCGCGGGTACGCCAGGGTCGTACGCGCGCAGCCACGGTCGTTCGGGATGGTCCATCTGTCCGCTCGTCGAACAGGTTCTACACGAGCGGGCCTGCTCCAGGTGATGAATCGGTCGAGGCGGCGTTCAGTACCTATAATCCCGCCAAGTTGCCCGCCACATTGACGGCTCCGGAGGC
>CBJLVJ010000580.1:0-3158 GCA_966426465.1 uncultured bacterium
CCTCCGCGGAGTCATACGCGCCGGAGCTGCCCGACTCGGTCCTGTGCAGACGCTCGCCGATGATCCCCAGCTTGCGGCGGTACGGCTCGTCGCGCCACTGCGGGACGGGTTGCACACCGAGCTCCACACGGTCGCGGTCGATGGTGCGCAGCAGCTCCGGCTCGCAACCGACGAGCCGGCCCGAGATGCTCAGGTCGCGACCGAGGTCCTGGACGTCGTCGCGGTAGCGGCGCAGCACCGCCGTGCGCGCGAGCCGTGCCGCCGCGCGGCTGACGTCGGAGGTGACGGCCGGGTTGCCGTCGCGATCGCCGCCGACCCAGGAGCCGAAGCGGAAGCGCGGGCCGCCTGCGTGCGTCCGGGCAGCGGCTGACACCGCGCGATGGATCTGCGGCAGCACGTCGTAGAGCGTGCCGGCCAGCACGTACACAACGCTCTGCACTTCGTCGAGAACGCTCGGTCGCTCGACGCGCGCTTCGGCGGTCTGCCAGATCAGTGTGACGCGCTCACGAAGCGCGTCCAGCACGCCGTTGCGCTCGACGGGCGGCAGGCGGTCGTCGTCGAGCCGCTCGATCAGCGCGGCGGCGTGCTCGAGGTGGTGGAGCAGGGTGCGCCTGCGAGCTTCGGAGGGATGGGCCGTCAGCACCGGGTGGACCTCGAGGCGGCCGATAGCCTCCCGCACCTGGTCTGGGGGCACGCCCTGCGCATCGAGCTCGGCGATCGCGGCGGCCACGCTTTCGTGTAGCGGGGTGTTGTGTGAGCGCTGCCGCTCGCGCAGCGTGCGCACGCGGTGGTGCTGCTCGGCCAGGTTGATCAGGTGGAAGTAGGTGCTGAAGGCGCGCACCAGCTGCAGCAGGCGGCCGGTGGCTTGCTGCTCCGCCCAGGCGAGCAGGGCTCGGTCGGAGCTGCCCGTCGAGCGAAGCTCGATGGCCGATTGGCGGACGCGCTCGACGTCGTCGAACAGCTCGGGGCCGCCCTGCTCACGCAGGACGTCGCCGACGAGCTCGCCCAGCAGACGCACGTCGTTGCGCAGTCGATCGATCGGTTCCGCGCGCGTGGTCATCGAGGTCAAGTATGGCGTCTGTGACGCGGTACCCTCATGAGTATGGCGGTGACACTCGAGCGGGAAATGCAGACAGGGCAGACGACGGGCCTTCGGGGTTGGCTGGACGAGGTGGAGCGCATGGGCCAGCTCAGACGTGTCCACGGCGCGAGCGCGGAGGAGGACATCGGCGCCGCGACCGACGTGCTGCAGCACGCTGCCGAGTCGCCCGCCGCGCTGTTCGACCAGGTGCCGGGGTACGACCCCAGCTTCCGCGTGCTGGTCAATGGTTTCGGCGCAACGGACCGCATCGCCCTGACGCTCGGGCTACCGCTCGGCATGTCCAGGGTCGGCGTGTCCGATGCCTGGCGCCGGAAGATCCGCGGCCTGCAGCCGATGCCTGCCGAGGAAGTGGCGGACGGCCCGGTCTTCGAAAACGTGCGCCGTGGTGACGAGGTCGACATGACGATCTTTCCCGCGCCGCGCTGGCACCCGGGCGACGGCGGACGTTACATCGGCACCGGCTCGTTCGACATCACGCGCGACCCGGACGATGGCTGGGTCAACGTCGGCACCTATCGCGTGATGGTCCACGACGCGCGCCGACTCGGCTACTACATCTCGCCTGGCAAGCACGGCCGGCTGCACCGCCAGAAGTACTTCGACCGCGGCCAGAAGTGCCCGGTGGCGATGGTCTTCGGCAGCGACCCGCTGCAGTTCCTGGCCGGCTGCACCGAGATTCCGTATGGCGTCAGCGAGTTCGATTGGGTCGGTGGCGTCCGTGGAGCGCCCGTACAGGTGGTGCGCGGGCCGATCACCGGCTTGCCCATACCGGCCGATGCCGAGATTGCCGTCGAGGGCTTTGCGACTGACCAGGAGACGCTGGTCGAAGGGCCCTTTGGCGAGTGGATGGGCTATTACGGCTCGGGCAGCCGCCACGAGCCGGTGCTCCAGGTGGAGGCGTTGTACTACCGCAACCAGCCCATCCTGGTCGGCTCACCGCCCGGCCAACCGCCAGACGAGCAGGCCCGCTATCGCGCCATTTTGCGCTCGGCGCTGCTCCGAGACGAGCTGGACAAGGTCGCCATTCCGGACGTGACGGCGGTGTGGTGCCACGAGGTGGGCGGCTCACGCCTGTTCAACGTGGTGGCCATCAAACAGCGCTACCCCGGCCATGCGCGGCAGGTGCTGCACGCCGCCTCGCAGGTTCGGGCCGGCGCCTACGCTGGACGCTACGTGGTGGTGGTCGACGACGACATCGACCCGTCCAACCTGGAGGAGGTCATGTGGGCGGTGTGTACGCGCTCCGATCCAGCGAGCTCGATCGATATCGTGCATCGCGCCTGGAGCACGCCGCTGGATCCGCGCATTCCGCCTGAGCGACGCCAGGTTGGCGACTTCACCAATAGCCGCGGGCTGATCGACGCCACGCGCCCGTGGGAGTGGCGCGACCAGTACGCACCCGTCAATGTCCCTGCGCGCGAGGTGCGCGAGGCCGCGCACCAGCGCTGGGGCTACCTGCTGAGCTAGTCGAGCACACCCTCCCGCTCGAGCGCGTCAATTTCCGCTTCGTCGACGCCCAGTAGCTCGGTGAGCACCTCGCGCGTGTGCTCACCGAGCAGGGGCGCCGGACGGTGGACATCGGGCGGTGTGTCATGCAGGAGGAAGGGCGGCATCTGGACGTGCACCTTGCCCAGCACCGGGTGCTCGACCGGGCGCCACGCGTAGAGCTGCAACTGCGGATCGGCGAACAGATCGGCCATCGAGTTGACCGGCGCGGCTCGCAGGCCGTGTTTGCGCAGCACGGTCACGACCTCCTCCCGTTCGCGCTCACACGTCCACGCGGCAACGCACGCGTCAAGCTCCCTTTCGAAGCGCTTGCGGCCCAGCACACCAGCAAAGCGTGCGTCATTCGCCCAGGCTGGTGTGCCCAGCGCGTCCACCAGGCGCTGCCACTCCTCGTCGTTCCACACGCTGAGCGCACACCAGCGTTCTTCGCCACGGCACGGATACACGCCGTGAGGCACGGCCGACGGGTGCCTGTTGCCCTGGCGCGTGGCCACTCGCCCATTGGCGAAGTAATCGAGCATGACCGGCGCCAGAAACTGCAGTCCAGCCT
>CBJLVJ010000581.1:0-3157 GCA_966426465.1 uncultured bacterium
TCCTGGGCCGCATTGGCGGGTGAAGCCTCGGAGGCGCTGACTCCTGGCTGCCGTCACCGCGCCCGATGTCGTGCTCGCCGGGGCTGCCCCGCGCCAGGACAACAACGTCTTGAATTTCGACGAGATCGTCGAGCGCTACCAGGCGCCGCTCCTGCGCTTCCTGTTCGGGCTGGTGGGCGACCGTGAGCTGGCCGCCGATCTGTGCCAGGACACGTTCCTCTCCGTGTTTCGGGCGCTCGATCGCATCCATCCGGGAGCGCAGCTGGATGCCTGGATGTTCACGATTGCGCTCAACCACGCTCGTGGCGCGCTGCGCCGACGTCGCCTGGTGCGCTGGGTGCCATTCGTGAACCTCGTCCACGATCGGGCCAGCGGCAAAGACCTGGCCACTCAGGTTGCCGCTCAGGAACAGCTGCGAGAGCTGCTGGATGAGCTGCCGACGGATCAGCGGGCATGCGTGCTGCTCCACGCCGAAGGCTTCCGCTACGTCGAGATCGGCCACGTGCTCGGCTGCAGCGTCGCCGCCGTGAAGCTACGCATATTTCGAGCGCGAAGGCATTTACTGGAGGTGTACGGGCCGGGCGCCGCGGCGACGTTCCAGGAGGACGCGTGACCACCCATCAAACCTGCACCGACCTTGAGGCGGCCATCTCGGCGTACGTCGATCACGAGGCAAGTCCGCAGGAGCTGGCGGCCGTCGAGCATCACGTGCAATCATGCCCCGATTGCGCGCGACGGCTGCGTCGGTATGCGCAGCTTGCGACACGCCTGGACACGCACATTCAGGGCGTGGTCGTGGCGCCCGCAAGAGCTACGGCCGCGTCGGCTCGGCCAGCTCGTTACCCGGGGCGTTGGCTCGGCCTGGCAGCCATCGTCGCGCTGATGTTGCTCATTGCTGGATCCGTGTTCATCGCGCTGTTCCGCTCTGTGCGCGACGACCCTGGTATACCCCCCTCCGCCGATGAGGCCGCTGGAACCGTTCTTGTCGCGCGCCTGGACGGCATCGTCGACCCGGCCGAGGCGGCCTACGTCCAGCGAGTTCTGAGCCTGGCCCAGGCGGACCATGCGCCCGCGGTGGCGCTCACCCTTCAAGTCGCTGGTGGTCTGGATGCGGCTGTCGACGTCATTCAGCAGGCGGAGTCGGCAAGCCCAGTTCCGGTAATCACGTATCTGCCCGCTGGCGCGGTACATCCAGCCGCCGTGCGCCTGGCTGGCGCGAGCGGTTTGCGGGCGGCGGCACCCGGACTCGCGGCGAACGCAGAGCTTTCGGCTCCGGACCTGGCCTTCGCGCTGCGTGAAGCCGACGGTCGGACGGTGCACACCGCGTCTGGCGAGACGGCGCTCAGCACCGCCGCGACGCGTGCTGAGGTGGTCCAGATGGAACCGCTCGAGGCGCTGGGGCATCGGTTGCTTGATCCCACCACCGCATACCTGCTGTTCGTACTCGGGCTGTTTGCCGTGTTGTTAGAGGTCTCGCATCCGGGCGCGCTCGTTCCGGGCGTGACCGGTTTGATCAGCCTGATTTGCTCGGTCACGGCATTCGTCGTGCTCGGCGCCAATGCATTTGGCATCGCGCTGATGGTGATCGCCGTCGGCCTCATGGCGGTCGACGTGCGAGCGTTCGGGCATGGCTCGATGACGCTGGTCGGCATCGGTTGCCTGGTGGCCGGCTCACTCCTGCTGTACACGTTCTGGGGTGGAACGGCGCCGCTCATGGCCGACGTGGCAATTGACCCATTGGCGCTGGTATCGGTCGTAGCTAGCGGGCTACTGCTCGGTCTGGGGCTGGTCCGCGTGGCTGCTGGCGTGAGAAAACTGCCACCATTGGTCAGCGTTGAAGACGTGGTAGGCGCACGCGGCGTGGCCCGCGGCGCGCTGGAGCCGGATGGCGTGATACAGGTCAATGGCCAACTGTGGTCAGCCCGCCTGGTATCCGGACGCATTGGCGCCGGCGAGCCCGTTCGCGTCCGGGCCCGCCGCGGACTGATCCTGGAGGTGGAGCCGGCGACGTCATCCGGCGCCGCCACACACAAAGGAGCCTGGCGATGATACCCGTGGTGGTCAACCTGATCGTCGTGCTGCTGGTCCTCGGAGTGTTGGCCGGCCTGGCCAGTCAGTCAGTCCGCATCGTACGTGAGTACGAGCGGCTGGTCGTCTTTCGATTGGGCAAGTGCCTCGGCTCGCGCGGGCCCGGGCCGGTGTTGCTGATCCCGTTTATCGATCGTCCGGTGCGCGTCGATCAGCGCGAGCTGTTCTTCGAGGTACCGCATCAGACTTGCATAACGAAGGACAACGTGTCCATCCAGATCGACTTCCTTATTTATCGACAGGTGCTCGATCCGGTCGCGAGCGTGGTGGCCGTCACGAATTTTGCCGGCGCCTCGCAGGGTATCGCCGCCACCATCCTGCGCGCGCTGATCGGCGATATTCCGCTCGACGACGTGCTCGCCCAACGCGAGCAAATCAATGCCCAACTGCGGCTCAAGCTGGATGAAGTGACCGAGCGTTGGGGAGTCAAGGTAACGGCGGTGGAAATCCGCGAGGTGGTCCCGCCTCGCGAAGTCCAGGAGGCGATGAACCGTCAGATGTCAGCCGAGCGTACGCGCCGCGCGGCGGTAACCGAGGCTGATGGTAAGCGCCAGGCGACAATCACGGTTGCCGAAGGCGAGCGCCAGGCGCAGATCCTCCGCGCCGAAGGCGACAAGCAGGCCAAGATCCTGCAGGCAGAGGGCTACGCCCAATCACTGCGCACCGTATTCGGTGCCGCGCAGCAGATCGACTCAAAGACCATGACCTTGCAGGTCATCGACGGTTTGAAGGCGCTGGGTGCCAGCCCGAGCAGTACGTTCGTCATCCCCATGGAGCTGACGCGCTTGCTGGGTCAGGTCGGTGCGTACCTCGACCGTAGCCTTTCGAGTGGTGATCCGTCAGCGACTGCAGCCTTATCGAATGGAACGGAAGCCGCCGCCGAGCCGTTCAGCACCCGCGCCTGACCTTTATCGCGATCACCCCATACGTCCAGGCTTGATCCTGGACGCTGCTGAGAGCTGTCCTGCCCGCTCGCCGACACACCTGTGCATACTGGTGCGGGACGCTGTCCATGGCCACGAAATACCTGGCCGCGCTACATACTTCTTCGGAAGGAAAGGCGCCGGGA
>CBJLVJ010000582.1:0-3152 GCA_966426465.1 uncultured bacterium
CTCGTACTTGCCGCCGGCGACCGTGCGGCGCTCGTGGGCCAGCGACTCGGCCGGCGCGCTCAGCAGCCCGAGCAGCGCTGCCACCGCGCCGATGGCGCTCAGGCGTCTCAAACGCATTCCGTTTTCAAACTAGCACACGAGCCGTCCCCTTTCGGTTCAACGGCGCGTTCTGCACTAGGAAAGCCGGAGGCTGAGTCTCATGCGAACCCCGATGCACGACCAGATTGAGATCGCTCGACGCCCGAGCGATGTAGCCCATATCGCGCGACCAGAATCAGTCGTCTTGTTGGCCGCAACCGTGCGCGCCGCGCGCGAGCTCCTTCGCCGCGAGCGCATCGATGGCCTGAAGGAGCGTGTTTCCGAAGGTGGCTACGCGGTCTCGAGCAAAGCCCTCGCCCAACGCGTTCTGGGCACGCAGGTGTAGCCAAGAACTCACCTCAACACAACACACTTGTCAAGGGTATTGACGGGGGTGCGTATACTGGCGCGTGGCTGGAACCTGAGCTTTGCGATCCGTTCTTTGGAGCGACCGGGACAACCCCTCCCAACAGCGCGCCGACGTAACTGGTTCGACTAGCGATTACTTCCACCACTTCTTCTTTTCGGAGTCGGCGTGCAGTACGCAGACAAAACCCTCACGTGCCGCGATTGCAATTCGACCTTCGTTTTCACCAGTGGTGAGCAGGAGTTTTACGCCAGTCGGGGCTTTGACAACCCGCCCAGTCGGTGCCCGTCGTGCCGCGCAGCGCGCAAGGCCGAACGCTCCAATTCGTTCGGGCCAACCACCTACGCCAGCACCGGCTATTCCGCTGTGCCGCGTCGCGAAATGTTCGTGACCACCTGTGCCAGCTGCAATGGCGAGGCGCGCGTTCCCTGCCAACCCCGAGGCGACAAGCCTGTCTACTGCTCCGACTGCTTCGAGACGCAGCGCGGCGCCGGGCGTCCCGCCCGAGGCGGCTACCGCTAGCCCACGCGGCCCGTATTCGCGGTCAGCGTCGAAACGGGTTCGGTTACTATCTCCGCGTTGCCGAAGAACGACGCGATCGAAATGGACGGGACGGTTGTCGACGCCCTGCCCAATACCCAGTTCAAAGTCAAGCTCGACAACGGCCATGAGTTGCTGGCCTATACGGGCGGCAAGATGCGCAAGTTCCGCATCCGCATCCTGCTCGGCGATCGCGTTCGCGTCGAGATGAGCCCGTACGACCTGACGCGCGGCCGCATCAGCTATCGCTACCGCTAAACCTGTTTGGCGCGGCTGTCCTTGCTGGCCAGCCTGGCTGTGGCTCACCGGCGCGGCGGTCTTCGGCGTAGCCCTCGGCCTGCGCGTGTGGGGCGTTGGCTTTGGTCTGCCCGAGCTGTATCACCCTGACGAACCAGCGTATGTGCTGCAGGCGCTCGCGGTCGGTCGCGGCCTGCCCGACGGGCTGAGCTTCGCCAACCCACCGCTGTTCAAGTACGTCTTGCTGGCGGAATACGCGGGCGACTACGCGATTGAACGGCTGGCGGGCCGCGTGCGCTCGCAACAGGACTTCGTCGACCAGTTTCGCGCCGACCCGAGCCGGCTGTACCTGATCGCGCGGCTGACCAGCGCCACGTTCGGCGCGCTCACGGCGGTGGCCGCCGTGGCGCTGGGAACGACGGCCGCTGGACCCCGCGCGGGCGCCATTGCTGGCTCGCTTACCGCTGTCGCGTTCCTGCTGACGCGCGACGCTCACTTCGGCGTCAACGATGCCCTGGTCAGCCTGCTGGTCACGCTCGGGCTCGTCTTCTGCGTTCGCGTGCTGCGCGAGGGCTCGTCGACCGATTACCTGCTGGCGGGCGGACTGGCCGGCCTGGCCTTCGCGGCCAAGTACCACGGTCTAGCGCTGGTGCTGCCGCTCACCCTGGCGCATCTGTGGCGGCGTGCACCAACGCGGCGCGCATCAAACCTGGTCATGGCGTTCGTGGCGGGCGCGATCACGGCGCTCGTCGCATTCCCGTCCCTGGTGACCGAGACCGACCGCGTCGTGCGCGATATCTACGTGCACCTGTACCTCGATGCAGTCGGGGGCTACGACGGCCTCGACCCGGACGGCGGCTACGCGTTCTACGCGCGCGCGCTGGTCATTGGCCTCGGCTGGCCACTGCTGGTCGCGGCGGTGGTTGGACTGGGTCTGGCCGTCCTGACGCGGAACCGACCCATGCTCGTGGTGGCGTCCCTGCCCCTTGGACTCGTGGTGGTGCTTGGCGCTCAGCACCTGTACTTCGCGCGCTTCCTGCTACCTGCGCTGCCGGCGATCGTCGTGGCGGCGGCCGCGGCCCTGGACTGGCTGTTTGTGCTGCAGCCCCTGGCGGGACTTGCTGCTGTGCTGGTGGTCGGCTGGCCGTCACTGGTCGAGGTGGCACGTTTCGACACACTGCTGACGCGCGAAGACACGCGCACCGTCGCGCGTGATTGGATCGCGACGAACCTGCCGCACGGGGTAGCGCTGGCGGTCGACTCGCCGCCTCTGGGACCTCCTTTGCGGGGCGGCGGCGCGCAGCGGGTGCTCGTCGCCGACACGTCGGCCCTGTTCGACGTGGCGCTGTCGGACTATCGCGCGCGAGGTGTGCAGTACGTCGTCGTGAGCTCGTTCACGTCCGAGGCGCGGGCGATCGATGCCTCGCGCGAAGCGCGCCGCCAGGCGTTTTACGCGGCGCTACCGCACGAGGCGTCAATGGTCGAACAGTTCCGTCCGTATGCCGGCGAGCGCGAGCCGCCATTCGTCTACGACCAGATCTACGCGCCCTTCACTGCACTCGACCAGCTGGAGCGGCCCGGGCCAACCGTGACCATCTATCGTCTCAACGCTGGACCCGGTACACCTCCATGAGCCCATACGTCGGGTCGTCAATGCGGCCGACGACCTGCGCCGCGTGCCGGCCGAGCCACGCGTAGAAACGGTCGTGATCGACACGGACCTCTGGCTGGTCGAAGTAGGCACGCATGCGCGCGTCCAGCAGGACGATGTCGGGCGCGACACGCGACAGGCCCTGGTCCAGTGGCAGACCCTCGTCGGCCCAGTTGAGCGGCACAAGGAACGAGCGGTACTCGAAGTCCTCCAGGCCGAGCCAATAGCTGTGCAGACCGAGCACGCGCGCGCCAGCGGGCAGGTAGCCGCGGATCTCGG
>CBJLVJ010000583.1:0-3150 GCA_966426465.1 uncultured bacterium
CCGGAATCGGGCGGCCTCGGTTGATGTGATGCAGAAAGGGCTTGTACGGTCGACCCGGCTCAATCTGAAGCTGGTAGTCGCGCGGCGCGGCCAGCGCCCCGGTCCGCGCATGATAGACGCGGAATGCGGTTACCCCAGCCACGATGGCATTGATGGTCGACGACTTGCGTTTCTCGCCAAGTCGGCGGGGCTCACTCGCGAGCTGCGATCCCCAGCGCAGCCATCCGACGAACTTGGCGATGTCCTGCGTCGTCGCGGCGCGCCAGTCAAGATCCACTTCGGCCAGGTACTGCCAGTAGAGCTTCAGATGGTGCGCGTAGGCTCGAACCGTGTTCGGCGATGACCCCGTCATGTCGAGGAACGTCAGGAACTCGACGATCGGCGCTATTGGCAGATAGTTCTCGCCCAGCACGAGCCAGGTCGACCGGCCGGAGCCAGGCTTGCGCGCCTTCTGCACGCGTATGGGCCTGGAAAGCGCCGGCACCTACGGCTCCTTCCAGCTACCATCCGCCTGGGCAGCCTGGGCCTGGCTCGCGACAGTCGTTGCCCGCACAAACAGTCGGCCCGGGTACCTACGTCGAGGACAGGCTCCCGGAACCGTGTCCATGACGTATAAGAACATGTGTTCTAGAGTACACCAGCTACGTGCTGGACACAATCATTTCGGCTCCAGATAACACCTCGTACCTCTTGAGGTGGGCGGAAGCAACGACATCGCCAACCTGTGGCCCGAGGCGGCCGAACCGAAACCTGGTTTTCACGAGAAGGATCAGGTCGAGAACTACCTCCACGACCAGGTCTGCTCCGGGCGCATGACACTGACGGACGCTCAGCGAATGGCAGCGACCGACTGGCTGGCTGTCTACCAACAGGTGCTACAGCGGTCAGCACCGGGAAGACCGCCCACTCCGGCAATCACCGCGACGCCGAATCAGGCGCAGCCGGGACAGAGTGGCGCGGTGCAGATCGTCTCGGCCACGGGGGCAGCGCCAGGTGGCAGGGCCAGTGTCACGGTGAAAGCCGCACCGGGCTCAATGTGCTCCATTGCCTACACGACACCGTCAGGCACCTCGTCCAAGGCCCAGGGAATGGGCACAAAGACGGCCGACGCGAGTGGCTCGGTCTCATGGACCTGGGACATCGGCCCATCCACCCGGCCCGGCACGGGCACGGTCGTCGTGACCTGCGACGGGGCGAGCGCCCGCTCCAGCATTTCGATCGGATAGTTGAATCGAAGTCAGCACCTGCACTCCCAGCAGCACGCGTCACGATGAGGCTATGGTCATGCCAGCGGCATAGCACCCGTGCGGCAGTCCACTGCAAAGGACGGAAGCGCTGTTCCTGTTCAGCGCACCGGACTTTTTCGAGTTTGTAGTGAGACACCGTCCAGCTGGATCGCAGGACCCGGAAGGTGTGTTGGCATGGCGCATCGCTGCGACGATCCGGCGCACCAATCGCTGAGGTGGAGCGAATTGCGTCTGGACAGTTCGGATAGGCGGGACAACAGATTCCTGATACTCGCCTCCGCTGATTGTCAGCCAATCTGGGCAGCAGTGTGCCTGGTTCCACGGGAAGTCGATCCCCATAAGCGGACCTGACAGTTTCGACTGACGGCCGGGCCACACGCCTCCAGCGGGTCTGTCCGACAGCTCCACACCGTCCGGACAGTTCATAGAACTTGGTCTGTCAACGGTCGTCTCTATGCTCGGACTCCAGATCCCTCGCACACCTGGAGCCCGAGTCCATGCTGCACTCCGATACCGTCCTCGTCGTCGGTCCACTGCCGCCACTGGCGCCCCGAGCGTTCCGCCTCCGCTTGCGGGCGGCCGTCATTGCCCTGCTCGCGGCAGTCCTGGGCCCGGCAGTGCTTGGCGCGGCGGTCCTGGCGCTCGAGTCAGAGGGTCTGCGCACTTCCGAGCTGGTTGCGGTCAGCAGGGTGCTTCCCAACGGCGTGCCAGACGCGACATCGCGCGCCGGGACCATCCCGATCCTGGTCGTGAGCTCTCCAGCCGGCGCGACGATCCTCCGCGGGGATCGCGAACTCGGTCACACGCCGGCACAGCTTTTCGTGGCGCCCGAGGCGGTCCTGACGCTGCGCCTGGACGGCTTTCTCGACGACTTCGTCCGAGCCAATGCCGCCATGGTCGACGCGCTGTTGTGGCGAGCCCGGCCGGACGTGCGGGTCGTGCGTCCCCCAGTGCCCGGCGCGGTGACCCGTTCGGCGAGGTTCCTCCCCGACGGCCGCGTGTCGCTGGACGTCGAAGTGCCGCCGAGTGGCGAGCGCCAGGCCTGGGCCTACGACCCCGTTGGCGCGCGTCTCCAACGGCTTGGCTCCGCTGCCACGCCGGGGACGCTGCCCAGCGAGGTGGCCATCGCCCCGGATGGCACACGGACCGCAGCCATCCTCCGTCTCGACGGGCTGGACGGCGCCGCAGCCGACCAGCTCACGCTTGACGGACCCGACGGCTCCCGCCAGCCGCTGTCAGCCGTCGCCGTGGGCGAGCGGCTGCTGGATGCCAGCTGGTCACCGAACACTGCCGGCGTGCTGGTGTGGAGCCAGCGCCGGGTGGTGGGCGGCTCGCAGCTCCAACTGCGCTGGGTCCGCACCGACGGGTCGGTCCGGGACCTCGCCGACATGTCTGGCGAGCCGGTCGTCGGCAGCTCCGTATGGGCGCCCGACGGACACGCGGCGGCGTTCCTGGTCCACACCAGCGTGACGGCCCTGGTCACGCTGGACCTGGCGACCGGTGAGCTGCGCTATCTGGACGACGTGCGCGGCGACGCGCTGCTGAGCAGCGGGGCCGTGGCGCCGGCTACCTGGGAGCGCTCGGGCGGCTTGCTGGACGCGGCGCCCGCGGGCGCCGGTGGGTACCCCGAAACGTCAGTCGATTCGGCACCTGTCCTGTTCGAGGTCGGCCCGGGGCGCATCGATGGCCGCCGCGTGGGCGATGTGGAGCCCGTGTGGGCGCCCATCGTCCGCCCTGACGGCGTGCTCCTCACCCTCGCCCGCGCCGACAACGACGTGCTCGTGCTGCGACCGGTGGATCCGGCGGGGCACGCGCTCGCGGCGCAGCCGCTTGGTGTGACCGTCTCGGGCGCCTACGCCGCCCACTGGGATCTCAGCCATCAGCAACTGCTGATTGTGCGAGG
>CBJLVJ010000584.1:0-3145 GCA_966426465.1 uncultured bacterium
GCTAGCCCTGGTTCCTGGCCGCCTTGGCTGCTGCACGCCGAAGGCGGGCTCTGATGCGCGCCTTCTCGCGCTGTAGCTCGAGGCGCTCCTCGGCGCTGATGCCCTGGCTGGCGGGGAGCGTTGGCTGTTTGCCGAGCAGCTGGGGCAGGTCGACCCCGAACAGGATCAGGGCCAGGCGTTCATAGGTCGCCTCGGTTGCGCCCGCGGCGACCTCGATGGCGCGCCTGGCATCGTCAGCCATCAGCCACGAGCGCATCTGGCGCAGTGTCAGGCGATCGAGCTGCAGCTGTCGGACGAACGCCTCCTTGAGCGCAGCAGGCGCGGCTGGGGGCGGCCCGGGCAGCTCCAGGCTGGTGGTCTCCGGGGCGTTGTCTGGTTCGGAATCTGAATCGGGATCCATCGGCGCCTCAGACCCAAACGCGAGGGCCGTGACGGTTTCGAAGTCGGGGTCGGGCTGCTGGGCTGGCGGCTCCAGCGTGATCGGTGGTTCAAGCGTAGCAACCGCGGCGGTGCCATTCGACCCCGCGGCATGCGTGCCGTTGAGCGATATGGCGGCGCCGAGGCTCGTCTCCAGGTTGGCGCGTCGAGCAGGGCTGGTGCTGTCCTCGGCCGCGTTACCCGAGGTGAAGTCCCACCAGTAACGGCGGTGCGTGTTCTGGCAACCGAGCTCGAGCAAAACGTGGCGACCGACTTCGTTGCGGCGAGCGGTGTAGTGCGTCCCGGTGTTGCGAAAGGCACCACCGCACTCGGGGCAAGTCTCGGGATACGGCATTCGCGACGTGTGCCTCCTCCGAACTGTTCGTAAAACCTGCGAATACCCTTTTTGAGGGAACCGCTGCGACAACGAGCAAGCGTCGCAAAACGTTACACCACGCGCTCTGGGCGCTCGACCGTCACGACACGAGGCCGCACGTCGGCACACGGGCGAAACCACGCGATGGCTCAGCCCACGACAACGCGTGATCGTCGGCGCAGCGAACACGTGGGACCACGCGTGTCTCGCGGCACGGCTCGGTCTACTTTGGGTCCTTGCATCCTGACCCGGAGGTCGGACCATGACGACAGGCCACGATTCGGAGCACACGCCTGGAGCGCAGGCACCCCACCGCTTTGGTACGCGCGGGCGTGCCGGAGCCATCGGCCTGATCGGCCTGGTGGCGCTTGCCTTTGCGTGTGCTCCTTCTGTATTGACATCCTCGAGCCCGGGTGCGCCTGGCGCACGCGTCGCGCCCGTGGCGGCGCTGGAGGCGGCGAAGCCGACGCCCGAGCTGCGCCTGACAGCGTCCGAATTTGCCTTCGACCAGCCCACATTGCGGCTCGACCCTGGCCAACACGTGCACCTGAGCCTCCAGAATCGCGGGGTTATTCAGCACAACCTGCACGTCGAGGGCTCCAGCGCAACGCTGCAGGCAGACCCGGGCACCACGGCTCAGGGCGACTTCAGCTTCGACAGGCCGGGTACGTACGAGTTCTTCTGTTCGATCCCAGGCCACAAGGAAGCTGGTATGACGGGCAAGCTGATCGTCGGCAACGCAACGGCCGGGCACGCGGAACACACGGCCGAGGTTCATCCGCCGACGACGGCGGTCGTCCAGCCGCTGCCCGAAGGCGTCACGCGTCTGCCACAGCCCCAGGTCGCGCCGCCCATTGAGCGCCGCGAGACGGCAGTGGTCAAAGTCGACCTGGAGACGCGCGAGGTCACCGCTCTGCTGGCTGACGGGGTGGCGTACCGATTCTGGACCTTCAACGGTACGGTGCCAGGTCCGATGATCCGCGTGCGCCAGGGCGACACGGTGGAGCTGACGCTGAACAACTCGCCGAGCACGTCGTTGACGCACAGCATCAACCTGCACGCGGTGAACGGTCCGGGTGGCGGATCGGTCGATACGCAGGTTGTGCCTGGCCAGGCGAGCACCATTCGTTTCCAGGCGCTGCACCCGGGTGTCTATGTCTACCACTGCATGACGCCGATTGTCGGCCAGCACGTCGCAAACGGCATGTACGGCATGATCGTGGTCGAGCCACCCGACGGCCTGCCAAAGGTCGACCGCGAGTTTTATCTCATGCAAGGTGACCTGTATCTGCAGGGCGAGCGCGGTCAACAGGGCCTGCGCGAATTCTCGCTCGACAAGCTCTTCCAGGAAGACCCTGAGTACGTGGTGTTCAACGGCAGCGTCGGATCGCTGACCGGCGAGCGCGCACTCCGCGCCAGGGTTGGCGAGACGGTTCGCTTCTTCTTCGGCGTCGGTGGACCCAACAAAGACTCGGCCTTTCACGTCGTCGGCGAGAGCTTTGACCGACTGTATCCGGAGGGCGCACGCGAGTCCCTGACCGACGTGCAGACGACCCTTGTGCCACCGGGTGGCGCAACGATGGCGGAGATGAAGCTATCCGTGCCTGGCCACTACATGGTCGAAGACCACCACATCACCCGGCTGGAAAAGGGCGCCATGGCCAACTTCGAGGTTGAGGGCGACAGCAACCCGGCCGTGTTCGAGCATATTGGCCTGGTGTCCGGCACACCAGCACGCGAGCCATAAAGGAGCGATGGGGTGATCCGAGCGCATTCCGCGACTGACCCGTTCGCGCGTGCACTGGTGGCTGGATTCATCGCCGCCACCGCGACGTTGTTGTTGTTTGGACCGGTCTGGGGGGCGGCGATGTTGCTCGCCGCTCACACCATCAGCGGGCCCGGCTGGGTAGCGCCGGCCGTCGGCTGGCTTCAAGTCCTCCCAAGGATGGGTCTGCTCGACCCAACCCGTCCGACGTTCTACCAGGTGATCGGCGTGTACTTCGTGGCCGGCTTGCTGTGGGGTCCGGTGTACACGCACATCTTCAGCGTCCGGATGACGGGCCTCCAGTGGGAGCGGGGCATGGTCTTTGCCTTCGTGCCGTGGCTATTTTCGTCGGTGGTCTTGCTGCCGATGGCTGGCGGTGGACTGCTGGGGCTCGGGTTTGGAGCGGGCCCATTGCCACTCATCGGCAGCCTGGCGCTCTACGCGGTGTACGGAATTGCCCTGACCGGACTCACCGGACCAGTCGGTGATCGGCTGCCGAACAACGCCGGAGCCCGCGATATGCAGGCTGCCGCGTCACACAGCGCCGAGGTGGGCGCCGCTGCTGGTTTCGTCCTCGGGCTTGTGGT
>CBJLVJ010000585.1:0-3145 GCA_966426465.1 uncultured bacterium
GTAGCGAGATCGGTCACGCGAATATGCGCGAGCCGCCAGCGGATATCGCTGACGGCCTCCCACGGCAGGGCCATTTGCTTGCCCCGTCCATCGCGGAACAGCACGCGGGTTACCGGCGGATAGTCGCCCGTCGACAAGTCCACGACCAGGTCGACGAGCCGCGCGCGGCGGCGCTGGTCGTCGAGCAATCGCATCCGCCGCAGCTCGGAGAGCATCACCATCGCCAGATCCGCCGCCGCGAAGCGCACGACGCGTTCCACGAGGCATGCGCTGTGCTTCCTAACGGCCGAGGTGCTCGAGGTGTCGGCCGAACAGGCAGTGTTCCTTCTCATCCTGGTGGTCGCCGTCGGGCTGCTCATTACCGAGCGCCTGCGACCGGACATGGTCGCGGTGCTGGTCATCCTGGCCCTCGCGTACAGCCACACCCTGTCCACCGACGAAGCGCTGTCGGGCCTCAAGAGCGAGCCAGCCGTGGTGATCGCCTGCATGTTCGTCTTGAGCGCTGGCCTGCAAAACACCGGGTTGTCAGACTTTGCCGGGCGCTGGATTGGCAAGCTGGCCGGCACGAGCATGCCGCGCATGCTGGCGGTCATCATGCCTGCGGTCGCACTGGCCTCGGCCTTCACCCATCACGTGACGATCACCGCGGTCATGCTGCCGATCACGCTGGCCCTTGCCCGCGATCGCGACATCGCGGCTTCGAAACTGCTGATGCCGATGGCCATCGCCAGCTCCCTCGGCACCACCATCACCATCCTCGGCGCACCGTCATTTCTCATCTCGAGCGAGCTTCTCCGCCAGGCGGGGCGCTCCGGTCTGAGCGTGTTCTCGGTGGCGCCCGTCGGCATCCCGCTGACGCTGATCGGGACGCTGTACATGATCCTGGTCGGTCGATTTCTGATTCCGGCGCGGCGCGGCCTGCGGCAGGCCGAGGAGCACCTTCGCCTGGACTCCTACCTGACCGAGCTGCGGGTCGTACCAGGCTCGCCTCTGATCGGTCGTACCCTCGACCAGATTCAAGGGGATGACGCGCTGCAATTCACCACACTGGGCGTGCTGCGCGGGGACCAGCCGCTGGCCCGCCGTGTCGGCTCTCGGCGCCTCGCCGAAGGTGACGTCCTGCTCATCCAGACGACCGCCGATGGGCTCGCCACGATCCGCCAGGAGCCAGGCTGGGAGCTCGAGCCGGTGGTGCGCTTCGCCGACGACCTGCAGGAGCTGCATGAGCCGAGCGCGCCGGGCGTGCAGGACGAGGAGGCCGAGCTCGACAAGGTGATCCAGGCGGTCGTTGCCCCGCGCTCGTCACTCGAAGGACGGACTGTCGCCGAGATCGACTTCCGACGGCGTTACCGCGTGCTGGTGCTGGGCATCTGGCGCAAGAGCCAGCTGCTGCCAGTACAGCTCTCGAAGCTGCAGCTACGCGAAGGTGACGTACTGGTCTTGCAGGGCGCCACCGAAGCCTTCGCGGCTCTCGCTTCCGATCGGAACTTCCTGCTGCTCACGCCGTTTCAGGCGCAGGTGCGCCGCCCCCGCAAGGCGCTGCTGGCCGGGCTGGTCATGCTGGGCACCGTGCTCGCCGCGACCGTGAACCAGATCGGGCTCGGGCTGGCGGCCGTGAGCGGCGCCACCGCCATGGTGTTGACGCGCTGCCTGACGCCCCGCCAGGCCTATCGCGCGATCGACGTGCGCATGTATCTGTTCGTGGCCGGCGCCATTCCCCTCGGGTTGGCCATGAAGAACACGGGCACAGCCGAGCTCCTGGCGGGCTGGCTGCGGAATGCGGTCATCACGTGGGACGAGCGCCTC
The DNA here is from genome assembly GCA_966426465.1 of uncultured bacterium. GTDB lineage: Bacteria > Chloroflexota > UBA6077 > UBA6077 > CF-72 > CF-72. Next base: position 1,807 of record CBJLVJ010000585.1, read on the forward strand.
ATTCTGCTGGCGTTGTTTCTCCTGGTGGGCGCGATCGTTCAGTTCATGGGCTCGGACTCGGCAACCGTGGCGCTGTTTGGACCCGTCGCCATTGCGCTGGCCGGAACGCTCGGACACGCGCCGGAGGCGTACGTGGTCACGGTGGCCATGGCAGCGGTGACCGCGATTCTGACGCCGATGAGTCACCACAACCTGATCATTTACGCGCCAGGTGGGTATCGCTTCTTCGACTACACCCGCGTCGGGGGACCGCTTACCCTGCTTCTGGCGATTGCGACAGCCCTCCTGGCGCCGCGCATCTGGTCGATCTGACGGGCCAGCTCGAGCTCGCTGGTTCTTACGACTGGCTGTCGTGGTCATCGTCGAGGTCGTGCTCCTGCTGACATTGCTCGTCGTGGTGGCGAATGTGGTAATACCCCTGGCAGCCCCGCCGACGGCTCCGCCAACGCCAACGGTCCCACCTGGTGCGCTGCGGGATTGCCCCAGAGCAGTGCCAGGTTGTCGCTGAGCGGGACGCCGCGCGGCATGAGGCTTGCTGATGCGGGTGGGGCATATTGGCGCGCACCGTACGTGCGCGCACCATACGAGAAAGGTGGTGGCGATCATGGTCTTCCCTGAACGGAGTAGTCTCGAGCGGCCTCTGGAGCCACCCGCGAGCGGCTCCGAGAACAAGCAGGACGTCATCCCACCCACTGAACGGAACCAGGACCCCGAGCGCACGGACATCACCCACGGACTCGCCACGGACACCAGCCGGCCACTGACAGACGACGAGCGCAAGGCCGCTGAGGGTGGCGCGACGGTCGGCGAACGGGTCTATGCGCCCGCTTCCGAACGGGTCCCACGCGAGCCGGTGCCGGGCCACCGCGAGGTCGTCGAGCATCTGGATACGCACACACCCGAACGTGCCGCGGCACAGTCTTCGGAGGAGCCGTCGTTCACACGCGTACCTCGGCCGAGCACGAGCTCCGACGACGTCTACGTGCCGCCGATGCCTGCCGACAGCTCGTCGCGCAGCATGTGGCTGCCGATTGGGATCGGCTGGGCCGTCGGAGTGGGCATGTGCGCTGGGGTCGGCATCTGGCTGTGGATGCGCTGGCAGCGCGAACGCAACAAGCCGATCAATCGGATCCGCCGCCAGGCGCGGCAGACCGCTTCCCAGGCGCGGCAGACCGCCTCCGAGCTGCGCGAGCGCATGCCCAGCAGCGACGAGGCGACCGTCCCCGCGGTCGGGTTGTCGACGGCCGTGTTGCCGATCCTGGTGTGGGCCTGGCAGCGCTCGAGGTCGCGCAGCCCGGAGAGCGAGGCGCGCGAGCGCGCCCGCGATGTTCGAGGCCGG
>CBJLVJ010000586.1:0-3141 GCA_966426465.1 uncultured bacterium
GGCCAGTGGCTGGCGACGCCCAGGCTGCGCCGCTCATAGGCGGCGGCCACGAACCGGAACAGCAGCTGGCAACCCGTGTCATCGAGCGGAGCGAAGCCGAGCTCGTCGATCAGCACCAGCTCGTTGCGCAGCACATGGCTGATCACCTTGCCCACCGTGTTGTCGGCCAGACCGCGGTACAGGGTCTCGATCAGGTCAGCGGCGACCAGGTAGCGGACCTTCATGCCGTGCTCCACGGCGCGCACGCCACAGCCCACGAGGGCGTGGCTCTTGCCAGTGCCGCTGGGACCCACCAGTAGCAAGTTCTCCTTGGCGCGCACCCATTCGAGCGAGGCGAGGTACTCAAAGGTCGGGCGAGGGATGGATGACTCGGCCACGTTGAAGGTCTCCAGGCTCTTGAGGACGGGGAAGCCACCTTGTTTGAGTCGGATGCGACGATTGGCCGCGTCGCGTGCGGCGATCTCCGCCTGGAGCAGCGAGCGCAGCACCTCCTCGGCACTCCAGCGTTGCGTCAGCGCGGTCTGGAGCACCTCAGGCGCCTGCTCGCGCATGGTGGCCAGCTTGAGCCGACGCAGCGACTCGACCAGGTCCGCCGGGAGCGGCGGAGCGGCTGGAGCAATCACGCGCTCACCGCCCGTAGGGCATAGGCACTGAGTGAGCGGACCGGTACTTCGGGCAGTTCCAGCGCCAGTTGTTGGCCAGCTCGAACCGGCGTCGGCAGACCTCGCCCGGCTTCCAGGATGGCGCGCACGTCACTGGCTTTGAAGCGTCGGAAGCGCGTCGCTCGCTCGAGGGCACTGATCACCGCCTCGCGCGTCCAGACCGGCACCAGCTCGACGATGGCGGCCAGTTCGTACTCCAGCCGCAGCGTGCCGGCCGCGGCGGCTGAGCGCAAGAACGTCTCCGCGGTGGGACCCAGGCCCAGGAACGCCAGCTCGGCCGTGGTTCTTGGCCGAATGCCGCGCGTGGGCCGCCGATCGGGATCGGCCAGGTTGCCGAAGGCCACCTCGCCTGGACCGACCGGATCGTGGCGGACCACTTCGGCACCGCCGTGGCGGATGACCACCTGCGCTTCGTGGGCGACCACCTCGACGCACTCGCCGACCAACGCCTTTGGTACCAGATACCGCGCCGAGCCGAAGCGCATGCTGCCACGTTTATCGACCGTGCGTGGTTCGGCAGCGCGCAATGGTGGACGACGTGACGGCAATGGCCGGAGGACTTGGCGCTCACTGACCAGGCGTTCGTTCGGTACGGCGCAGATCTCGCTGTGTACCTGGTGGTTGACTTCCGCGCACCAGGCGCGGGCCGCGGCGTTGGCCGCCGCCAGGTCCGGCCACGCGGGCTCCAGCAGCGCCGGGACCAGCAGGTCGCGTTGGACGTAGCCGCACAGGTTTTCGACGACCCCCTTCGACTCCGGGTCTGCCCCTTCACAAAAATCGGGTTTGAAGCCAAAGTGCGTGGCGAACTGCACATACTCCGGGTGCGGCACGACCACGTTGGCCACGATGCCTGCTTTCAAGCAGGCCATGCGATCGGTCAAGACCACGGCAGGTACGCCACCCAGCTCCGCCAAACACTCGGCCAGCAAGCCGAGCGTCGTCTCGCGCGTCTGGTCGGCGCCGAAGCGAACGAAGCGATACCGGCTCCAGGCCAGGACCGCGCAGAACAGCTTGCGGCCACCCTCTTCGGCCCAATCGATGACCAGGTGCTCACCGGGCAGGGGCACCCAGGGTCGATAGGTGCGTCGCTCGCGCTTCCAGGTGCGCTTCGCCGTGGCCACGGCCCGCCGAAAGTTGCGGGCCGAGCCGGTGTAGCCCGCCGCGCGCGCCACCGGCAGCAGCCGCTTGGCGGAAATGCGGCCGTCGGTGGCTTGCACCTTCTGGGCGACCAGGTCCACCACACCCGCCGTATTGCTGGGCGGCGACACGCGTGGCTCGAGCTGGCCAGCCTCCAGCCGCTCGAGCACACGCTTGACCGTCTTGTGCGTCGTGCCGCACAGCGCGGCGGCGCCGCGATAGCTGCCCACCGCCGCGTAGGCGTTGACAATCTCCATCCGTTCCCTCGAACTTTTCACTGGACGTCCCCCTTTCCGGTGCGTTCGTGCTGGGGCTTGAACACCGCCAGCATCGCGCACCTGGGGACGTCTTTTCTTCAGCTCAGTTCACACCCGGGGTGGGGACTTTTCGTTGGCCACCAGTGGCGACACCCTTGGCCAAAATCGGGGACCACCTCGGCCACCACCGGTGACTTTGCCATGGCCAGGGACAGCTGTTCGCCGGCCACCCCAAGCGGCTCGCGGCTGGTGGCCAGAATCCGGACCTGGGGACATGCACGGAGCAGCGCGTCAGCCAACTCGGCACACCCCGCGAGCAGGTGTTCGCAGTTATCGAGCACCAGCAGCACCGAGCGTGGGCCGAGTGCGGAGGCGAGCACGTCGAAGAGTGGGGCGGGGGGCTGCTCGCGAATGCCGAGCGCCGCGGCGACAGCTGCAGTGATGAGCCGCCCATCTGCCAGCGGCGCCAGGTCTACAAAGGCGGCCGCGGTGCTCGGCCTGGCGGCTTGGAGCGCCAGACGTGTTTTGCCCACTCCACCGGGACCGGTCAATGTCAGTAGCCGAGCTTGGCCCTGCAGCCGCCGGACCTCGGTGACCTCGCGCTCGCGCCCGACAAAGGTGCTCAGGGCCACGGGCAGTCCGGCGACATGCGCCTCTGGCGGCGCCGCACCATCGCGAGCCAGGGCCGTCAGCAGCTCCGCCTGGTCGGTCGGATCCAGCCCTAGCGCCTGGACCAGCCGACGAACAGTCGCGGGATAGGGGCTGCGCCAAGCGCCCCGCTCCAGGTCGGCGATACCACGCAAGCTCAGCCCAGCGCGCTCGGCCAACTCCTGCTGCGAGAGCCCGGCTCTCCGCCGCAGGCGCCGCAGCATGGCCCCGAACGCGCCCGGCTCGGTCGTGGTCCGCGGCATCGCAGTGCTCGCGCCAGGGTACTGGCTTCACCGAGGGACGAGTCGAGCAGGTGCGTGGCCAGTGCGTACAGGCTGCGTAGTGCACGCGTCTCGCCTGTGCCACAGCGCGGCCCGAGACTGGTGTCGGCGGCCGTGAGATCCTCCCCGTAGGCGGTCAGGAAGCGCCCCGCTGGC
>CBJLVJ010000587.1:0-3138 GCA_966426465.1 uncultured bacterium
CGGCCTGCATGGCATTGAAGATCTCGAATGCATCGCGTCGGCGCAGCTCGCCCTCGTCCTGTTTTACGGGAAGCCGTGTGTTGTCAGCCATGGGGTATCTCCCTTTTCCTGATACCGGGTCTTTATGCCGCGTTCGTCAACGTGTCGCATCGAGGAAACCCCAGTACGGGACCCTGGTCCACTCGTCGACCAGGGATGCACGGATGCGAGGAGCCCACAACCCGCGACGCTGGTGGGCAGTCGTATGCAACCCTCTGCTGAACTCCAACGGGATATGCTCGAGGAGCTTCTCTCGACGCGCTGTTTCCGAGGCGTTGTCGGCTCGGTGACGTATCCTCCCTGACGGAGATGGTGACCGCTGGCCAGCCAGCTCCCACCTTTTCGGACTGGCCTTTCCCTCCCGGAGGGTCCCCTCCGGGGAATTCTGGGTACGGTCGCCGCCCACACCGCAATAGCAGTCGGATCCGCCGTTGGTTGAGCCTGCCATTACGGGAAGCGGGAGGCCGCGGTGCCTCACGCAATCGCGCATTCACTCACCAGTGCGGGCAGGAATTCGGTACCCGCGACCCAGTCAGTTCCAGATCCAGTCGCGCTCCGTCTCAGCGACGCATCCGGTAGGTGGGTTGTCGCCGCGGCGGTGCCTGGTTCGAGCATGGCTTTCTCGACGCGACGGTTATCAAGATGCATTGCCCGTCCTTGGTCGAGATCTGAGCGCCGGATTCGACGGTCTGCAATTGGACCATCAATGGCTACACGCTCACGCTCGCGTCTCTCATTCTCCTGGGCGGCTCGCTCGGCGATCTCTTCGGTCGGCGCCGCCTGTTTGTGGTGGGGACAATCTGGTCGATGCGCGCTTGTCAGGCTTGGACCAGGTCACTGCCATGCAGCGTGATACCGCGTGGGATGCGTACCCAGGCCGGCTGCACGCTAGCCACAGGACCGCTTCGGCTTCCTCGAGGAAGCGCATCCCAGTCGCCCGCCAGGCAGCACCCGGCTCCCGGGCCTCGGCCAGCTGGCAACACGCGCAGCATTCGCAGTTGACTGACATTGGCCCGGCCTGGCTCGACTCCTGCGCTACGTCCTCCATTCCGAAGGGGGTGGCCCCGATGCCAGCCTTCACCGTCTCCAGGCTGCTCGTCTTGATCGCGCTGGTGCTCTTCCTACTCGCGGCCTTCCATGTGGGCCTCGGCGCCGTCGATCTCATCGCGCTCGGTCTGGCCGTCTACATGGGCAGTCACCTCGTGCCGTGAGACCAGCTCTGCTGCGGCGTCGTACGCGTTGAGCCGCCCCCCGTCGCGGCCGGCGTGGGACTCGGCGTGGCGTGCGTCGTCACGCTGGCGCGGCGGCCGACCATGTGGCGCATCGAAGCCGGTCACCCAAGGCGCGTCCCCACCGCGTGCTGGCTCGCAACGGCGCGGCGTCCAGGGCGCTGACCTCACCGCCAGCCGCCCGAGCGCTCGCTCGACCTCACGGCTGTGGGCTCTCGACCGGGGAGAAGTGCATGGCCCGTTCCCACCTGTTCCCGCGCTCCCGCCCACCCAGCCTCGGCGGGCTGCTCGGCAGCAGGCCGAGCGCTAGGTCTGGCGCAAGCACACGCTGCGCATCGTCCACGATCCGCTGCCGCGCTCACCAACGCCGAGCTCTGGCCGCGCGCCACGCCGGCGCCTACACCCCGCCGATGCAGCTCGCACGGGTGCAGAGCCGACTGCTCGACTAGATCATGGACAGCTGAGCACCCTGCTGCACCGCCTACGCTGGATCCGTCCTTCTCCTTCCAGCGTTGCTGCGGTCGGTCCTCGCCTCCCCCACGGCCGTAGCGACCATCTCGGCGGGCGCCGCCTTTCCTCCTGGGCGGCGCCCCCGCCGTGGCAGCAGTTCGCTACAGCTGGGGCGGCTGACAGCCCGACCAAACACATCCGCTTCCTGCGCTCGCAGACGCTGCCGGTCGCCGGTCCACTCCGCGAGATGGCACGGCACGTCGAGACCGCCCGATCCCACACGCGGGCGAAGGCCTGCAGCAGTTGCTCAGCGTCATTGCCGACACCCAGAACGTCACTCGCGCGTCACGGGTCAACACGATCGGTAACATCGACATCCTGCTGGATCTCCTGGACGCCGTCTCGTAGCAGCGCGCTCGCGCCGTCCCTGGCCGTCCCACAGCCGTCCCCTGGGCACGGCGGCGGGCGCTCCGAGCATCACGATTGCCGCAGAACGCCGGTGTCAGCGCGGGACGCGTACGCTAGGGCTGTCTAGCGGGCGTCGCCGGGTATCCTCAAGGCGGCGCCCAGAGGGGAGCAGCCATGCCGAACTACGTGATGCTGATGAAGTGGACCGAGCAAGGCGCCAAGGACGCCAAGAATGCCCTGACCCGACAGGAACAGGGGCGTGCCGCGCTCGAGCAAGCCGGCGGCCGGCTGATCGGCTCCTGGTGGACCCAGGGTGCCTACGACGCGGTGCTCGTCCTCGAACTGCCGGATGACGAGACGGCCAGTGCCGCCGCGCTCGCGCTGGGGATGCAGGGCAACGTCCGCACCGAGACGATGCGCGCCTATGGTCGCGACGAGATGCAGCGGATCCTCCAGAAGCTGCCCTAGCCCTAGCGCAGGCCGCACGCGCGCGCCAGCTCCTTCTTGGTGAGCCCGGCGGCTTCTCGCACACTGGTCAACCCTCACCGGATAGCCCCGAGCGACCGCGGCGATGGCCGTCTGGTCTGCACCTCGGCGGTAGCCGCCCTGAGGATAGCCCTGGCGCGCTCGAGTTCAGGATGGGCGGTCTGGTGGACATCCTCGGCCACGTCGCGCGTCAGGGTGATGACCGTGGCGGTGCCGCGCCCGACCAGCCGGCCAACCTCGGCATGGCTGAGGCCGGGCTCGGTCCGCAGCAGGTACATAGCCAGCTTCCGTGCATGCGGAGAGGGTGCACGCCGGGAGGGCCAAACGCGTTGGCCCTGGATCGGACTGGACCGGGCCGACGTGGTCGACTGGCTGGCGCCGCTACGCCGCGGCGACACAGACCCGCCGCAGCTCTGCGGCGCACAGCCGGCGCGCTGGCGGAGCTGCGGGAGCTGCCAGGTCTCAGCACTGCGGGTACTCACCACATCCGTCCGAATCCACCTGTTAGTGGTACGTCTCCAACGAC
>CBJLVJ010000588.1:0-3135 GCA_966426465.1 uncultured bacterium
CACGCGGAGCCCACGGCTCGCACCGAGCTGGAACCCAGCGGCGAGTTCGCGTTGAGCAACCTGGAGCACGGTCGATACGACGTCTTGCTGCGTTTCGGCACACAGGAAATCGAGCTGAGCGGGGTCGAGTTCTGATTTGGCGGGGCGCGCCCACACCGCGCCGGTCAGACACCGAGGGCGGGCCAGCCTCGACCACCTTCTGCAGCGCGCGCGGACCGACCTGATCGGCAACCCGCGCCAGGCGCTGAGCGCGGCAAACGCGGCGGTGGCTCGCGCCGACGCGGGCGACGACGCTCAGCATCGCGCGGCCGCGCGCCAGGTGCGCGGTGACGCCTTGCGATTCCTTGGCCAGCACGAGGCCGCACTGACGGACTACTCGAGCGCAGGTGAGCTGTTTCGCCGCCTTGGGCAACCCGCCGACGCCGCCCGCTCGGAGGCCAGCGCCGTCGACAGCCTTCGCTGCCTCGGTCGAGGCGCACAGGCACTACGCCTGGCGCAGCGCACCCGACGGCTCCTGCAGCGACTCGGTGGCGAGCAGCTGCGTTCGGCCGTACTCGACGAGATCGTCGGCCTGGTGTACCTGCAGCAGAACGACTACGCCCGCGCGTTGCGGCAGTTCGATCGCGCGCGGCCGACCATCGCCGCGCTCGGCCGCTCGATTGACCTTGCCGCGCTCAACAACAACGCCGCCACCGCGCTGACCAACCTGGACCGCTTGCGGGAAGCGGAGACGCTGTACACCTCGGCGCGCGCCGTATACGCCGAGCAAGGTACCGACGCGGCGCTCGCCCGTGTCGACGTGAACCTGGGCAACCTCGCCTTGCGGCAGGGCCGCTACGGCGCGGCGCTCGATCTGTTGCGAAGCGCCGCGGACGTGTTCGACAGCTTGCGCAACCTCCCGCGAGCGATCAACGCACGGCTTGACCTGGTGGAAACATATCTCGCGCTCAATCTGCTCGACGAGGCGGGAGCCTTGAGCCAGCAGCAGCTCGATCTCGCCCGGCAGGTGGGGCTGCAGCACGAGCACGCGCGGGCTCTTTTCTATCTCTCCACGCAGCGCGGGCGCCTGGGCTGGTTGGACGATGCACTGGACGGCCTGGTGCACGCCGAACGCGAGTTCGCCGAGGCTGGCAACGTTGTCTGGCGCACGCGCTGCGCGATCGCCCGGGCGGTTCTGCTGCTGGCTCGTGCTCAGCCCGAGACGATCGGCCAGGCGGCGAGCGTGGCGCGCCAGGCGGCGCGCGTCTTCAGCCGGCTCGGGCTGCCCACTCACCACGCCCTCGCGCAGGCGCTTGTGGCCCACGCCTCCTTGCGCGCCGGCCGCTATCGAACCGCCGAAGAGCAGGCCCGTGCCGCCGTGTGGACTGCCCAGGCTGTCGGCGTTCCCTGGCTGGTGTTCGAGTCCCAGTACCTGCTCGGTCGGGCGCTGCGCGCCCGTGGAGAGTCCGCCGCGGCGTACGTCGCCTACCGGGAGGCGGCCGACGCGCTCGAGCGGGTCCGCTCGGAGCTGCAGCCTGAAGAGCTGCGCGTCTCGTTGGTGAGCGATAAGACTGACCTCTACCAGGAGCTGGTGCTCGTGTGCCTGGATCGCCTGGCCGTCGAGGAGGCGCTGCAGCACGCCGAGCGCGCCAAATCGCGGGCCTTCGCCGAGCGTCTGGCCGGCTCGATCGATGCTGGGCTGGCGGCGGCCGACGCGCACGTGGTCGGCACCAGCGACGCGCGCACGCTCGAACGAATGCGCCAGCTGCGCGACGAGCTCGTGTGGTTGTACTCGCGGCTGGCCGAAACCGAGGCCACCTCCGTTCTGCCGCGACTCCGCCGCAAAGTCCAGGCCGATGAAGCCGAGCTGGTGCGCTTACAGCGACGCCTGCAGCCAGCCAGCCGCGAGCGCGCGGCGGCGCTCGGAATCGGAGGCGCTACGCTGGAGGCCGCCGCGTCGATCGCCAACGTGCGCCGCCAGCTGCAGCCGGGCACGGTCGTCCTTGAGTACTTTCAAGCCGGCGACGAGTTTGTCCTGTTCGTGTTCGACGCCGTGCGTCTGGCGGCGTATCGCCTTGGGCCCGTCGAGCGGGTCGTACGCATGGTCGATCGACTTCGCTTTCAGATCAGCAAATTCGGGTTGGGCGCGGAGTACGTGGGCGCTCACGCGAGAGCCATGCTGGTCAATGCCAACCAGGTTCTCGGCGATCTCTACACCGCGCTCATCGCGCCAGCCGCCGATGACGTCGCCGGCGCTGGGCGGCTCCTCGTGATCCCGCACGGGCCGCTGCACTATGTGCCATTCCACGCGCTCATGGACCCGCACGGCGCGCCGCTGGTTGACAACGTGGAAATCGCATCAGTTCCCAGCGCGGCCGTGCTGGCTTCCCGTTTGCAGAGGCCGCCGCTGCCCGATCGCCTCGGCCAGCGGTTATTGATCGGCGTCACCGATGCCGCGATACCGCAGGTTGGGCGCGAGCTCGAGGTTGTCGGGCGGCTGTTCAACCCGTCCGTGGTGCTTGCCGACGAGATGGCCAACGAAGAAGCGTTCCGTCGCTATGCCCCTGAGGCGGACGTCATGCACATCGCCTCACATGCGCTGTTCCGTCACGACAATCCGCTGTTTTCCGCCATTCGCCTGAGCGATGGCTGGCTGTCGCTGTACGACCTGTACGGCATGCGCCTGCGCGCCGCGCTGGTCACGCTCTCCGCGTGCGAAACCGGCGTCAGCGATGTCCTCGCCGGCGATGAGCTCGTCGGGCTCGCCCGGGGATTCCTGCAGGCCGGCGCCGCTTCGGTCGTGGTCAGCCTGTGGGCTGTTAATGACGCTTCCACCGCACGGCTGATGGAGCACTTCTACACTCACCTGGAGGCGGGGCTGGGCGCGGCGGCGGCGATGCGCCAGGCTCAGATCGATCAGCGTCGCGAATACCCCCATCCGTTTCACTGGGCGCCCTTTATGGTGGTTGGCCGACCGTGAGCTACTCTATGAAGTGGAGGACCTGAACGATCGTGCAAGGGGACGCAACATTCCAGCAACGAAGTGCAACACAGATGACCCGTTTGAACCGCGGAACAAAGCGCGGTGTTCTCGTCACGCTGCTCGTCCTGGTGCTGAGCAGTGTCGCCGTGCCGGGTCCGGCGCTGGCAAGTCCG
>CBJLVJ010000589.1:0-3127 GCA_966426465.1 uncultured bacterium
GTTGCGCTGACCTCGGTCGGCGCCGCCCTTCTGTTCGTGGTCAGCGCGGCCATCACTCTGGAGATCGCCAGCCGTGACCGCATGCTGCCCGGCGTCGTCGTGCTGGGCGTGCCCATAGGCGGGCTGACGCTCGAGGAAGCCGCGGCCAGGCTAAGGCCTACCTCGGCGGAGATTCTGGATACGCCACTGCAGCTGCAGCTGGGCGCGCGTACGTGGATGACCACGCCACGCGCGCTGGGCATGAAGCTCGAGCCAGAGGAGCTGGCCGCCGGGGCGTTCGGACTGGGCCACGCCGGCTCGCCGGGCACCGATGTCCGGGAACAGCTGAACGCGCTGTGGTCGGACACGGTCGTGGCGGTCATCAGCACCGGCGATGGCCAGGCGCTCGACGAGCTGATGAAGCGCATTGCCAGCGACACCGACACGCAGCCCCGAGACGCACGGCTGACGCTCGGCGAGGACGGCACGCTGACGTACCAGACCTCGGAGACCGGCGCCGCGCTCGATCAATCGGGCTCGCGCGATCTCGTCGCGCGGGCGCTGGCCGAGGGCCAGCCGAGCGTGGCTCTCGCCACGCGGAGCCTGCCGCCAAGCGTGCGGACCGAGCAGGTCGCCGACGCGCACGATCAGCTCGTGCGCATACTGGCTGACCCCGCACCGATCCAGCTCAGCTTCGGTCAGCAGCACTGGACGTTCGACCGTGCCCAGTTGCTCGAGTCGGTGACGCTGACGCAGCCCGACGGCCCGACGAGCGTCGCGACGGTTGATCTGCACGTCGAGCCGCTCGAGGCCCTCACCCAGCGGATGGCCGCAGACATCGATCGTGACGCCCAGGACGCCCGATTCAACCTGGACAACGGTCGGCTGAGTTTGCTGCGGCCCAGTCGCGACGGCCAGGCGCTGAACCGCCAGGCCACCACCGACCGTCTCAAAGCAGCCATTGTTGCCGGTCAGCGGAGCGTAGACGTGCCCGTGGACGTGGTGCACCCGGCCATCTCGGGCGAAGACGCCTCCAAACTGAGTGTTGGCGACGTCATCGGTGAGAGCACGACTTCGTTCGCCGGAGGGATTCCGGAGAAGGCGCACAACATCCAGCTTGCTGCTCAGCGGCTGAATGGGGTGGTGGTGCCGGCTGGGGGCACGTTCTCGTTCAACAAAGAAGTCGGGCCGACGACCCTCGAGGCCGGCTTTGAGTGGGGTTTCGGACTGACAACTGGCGGTCAGGGCGCGGTGCACACGGTGCCCAGCGTCGCCGGCGGCATCTGTCAGGTAGCCACCACCCTGTTTCAGCCAGTCTTCTGGTCGGGCTATCAGATCGAAGAGCGCTACTGGCACCTGTACTGGATCCCGGCCTACACGTCGCGTGGGCTGGTCGGGCTGGATGCCACGGTCGACGCCGACTCCGGGTTGGACTTCAAGTGGATCAACCCGACCGATCAGCCGGTGCTCATCCAGGCCAGCACGGACGCCGAGCACATCACGTTCAAGCTGTACGGCCAGCCGCCGCCGTGGACGGTCCGTGTCGACGACCCGGTCATCAGCGACCGCATAGCAGCCGATCCGACGCCCGAGGTGCAGGAGGAGGCCGGCCTCGCATGGGGGCGGACGATCCTCGTCGAAAGCGCTCGCGACGGCTTTTCCGTCCTGCTCAATCGACACGTCACACCCACGGGCAACGGCCAGCCGCGAGACCTCGCGCTCAAGAGCGTGTATGCGCCGGCACACACCGTCACACTGGTCGGCACGCGCGGCGCGCCGAGTAGCGAGGCCGTGGCGGCCGCGCTCGATCAGCAGCGCGGCAGTCAGCGCGTGCTGCAAGCATTGCCGGCGCCCGCGCAGAGCGCTGAGCCGACACACTCGACGCCGAATGGCCCGCGCACGATCACACAGATTCGCGACGAGCTACGTCGGGCGGGCTGGGGCGGCGGTTCCGACCAGGACGCGCTCGAAACCTACCAGCGGGTGGCCGGCGCAGCCAGGCGTTAGCCGCAGACTCAGGGCAGGCGCAGGTGCGAACCGGACTGCAGCCTGTCAGGGTCGGCGCCGATCACGTCGCGGTTAGCCTCATAAATACGCGGCCATTGTTCCGGGTCGCCGTATCTAGCCTGAGCGATCGAACGCAACGTGTCACCCGGCTGCACCACGTAGTCGCTGGCGGCCAGCGGCGGCGAGGGTGAAGGTGAGCCAACCGGTGTGGGGCTGACCGAGGGACCTATGATAAATGTGGGCCGATTCGCGCCGCCCGAAGCCGCGCTCGGACCCAGGCTGCGCCCCCGCAACACCACGCCGGCGCCGGCGGCCACGCCCAACAGCACCGCGCCTCCGACCACCAACCAGATCCAGCGTCTGGCTACCATGCCCATCGGATTATGTGCCTCGCCGCACGCCAGGAGGAATCACAGCAATGGCCGTGCTCGCTCAGATAGCATCTCCCGTTACCCAGCTGGTCGCCCGTTTCGCCTGCGACTACGATCTGAGCGACGCGCCCGCGCAGGTCTTTGAGCATGCCACACGGGCCATGCTGGACACCGTCGGCGTGACCATCGCCGCCCGACTCGAGCCAAGCTTCACCATCCTGGCCAGGACCTTCAGCCAGGGTACGTGCACCGGGGATGCCACCGTGCTCGCCACGCGAACGCGGACACAGCCCGCCCAGGCCGCGCTGCTCAACGGCACAGCCGGCCACGCGCTCGACTTCGACGACGTCGCCGACGAGATCAAGGGCCATCCGAGCGTTGTCCTGGTGCCAGCGCTCATGGCCGTTGCCGAGGCGAACAGCAACACTGGCCGCGAGCTGCTCGAGGCCTACGTCGTTGGGTTCGAGGTGGCGTGCGCGCTCGCGCGGGGGCTGCCGGTCGAAGGCCACTACGCGCGCGGCTGGCACGCGACGGCGACCATCGGCGTCATCGCCGCGGCGTGTGGCGCAGGCCGCCTGCTGCGGCTGGACGAAGTCCGCATGCGCCACGCGCTGGGCATTGCCGCGTCCATGGCCAGCGGAAGCCGACAGAATTTCGGCAGCATGACCAAACCACTGCACGCGGGCATGGCGGCGCGCGACGCGCTTACGGCAGCCCAGCTCGCCGCCAGCGGCTTCACGGCCGACCCGGATCAGCTGGAGGGTCCCCTT
>CBJLVJ010000590.1:0-3124 GCA_966426465.1 uncultured bacterium
AGCGCGGGGTATCGGATGCCTGCTCGGACACCCGAACCAGGCTCTTGGCCACCAGTTGCGCGAGTATGACCTCCGTGTCGGCAGGCACGGGTTCACACACGCTCGCGACGGCGGCGGCCGTGAAGCTGCCCACGAATGCACCACAGGCGCGGAAGACGTGCTGCTCGTCCGCGTCCAGCAGGTCGTAGCTCCAGGCCACCGTGGCTTCGAGCGTCTGGTGCCGCGCGGGTAGGTCGCGCGCTCCTGCGGTAACGAACCGAGCACCCGCGTTCAACCGCCGAAGAATGGCCGCGGGCGCGAGCACCGCAGCCTGAGCAGCGGCCAGCTCGATCGCTAGCGGCAGCCCGTCGAGACGTACACAGATCTCAGCGACGGCGCCGAGCTCGGCGTCCGACAGGCGAAAGCTCGCTCGCCTGGCTCGCGCGCGCTCCTCGAACAGCATCACCGACGGGACGCGGCGTACCGCCGCCGCGTCCTCCAGCCGATGCAGGTTGGGTGTGGCCAGCGGCTCGACGAAATACACGTGCTCGCTACGGAGGGCCAGCGCCTCGCGGCTTGTGACCAGGACGACCAGTGCGCGGCAGCGCGCCAGCAGGTCGGCGATGAAGCCGGCGGCCGGCAGCACGTGCTCGAAGTTGTCGAAGATGACCAGACAGCGCTCCGCCGAGAAGAGCTCCTGAAAGACTGCCTCCAGCGGCTTGCCGCCGTGCTCCTGGACGCCCACTGCCTCGGCCAGCGCGGAGGGTACCTGCTGCGCGTCGCGCACGGTGGTCAGATCGATGAACCACACGTCGCGGAGCTCGGCTGCGAGCTGGGACGCCACTTCGAGCGCCAGGCGCGACTTGCCGGTGCCGCCCGGGCCGGTCAGCGTGACCAGGCGGGTGCTGTCCTGGGCCAGGAGCGCACGCAGCTGCGCCAGCTCCGATTGACGACCCAGCAGCGGCCCCACCGGAAGGGGGAGCCGGGCGCCCGCAATTTCAGCCTGTTCAGGTCTCTTCAGGAGCTGCACGCTGGTCGAACCTCGACAGGTTGGCGAGTCTCACTATCAGGGATCTCCCTGATTCTGAGCGCCTGAATTCAAGAATCAGGGTATTCACTGGTGGCCCGCGTGGGGTGGGCCTCCTATCGTGTTGGCAACCCGCAGGGCCCGCGGACGGCGAACCAACTACACCGTGAGGTCTTTACTGATGACACACCTGTTCAATAGCCACTGGGAGCGCGTGCGCCTCAGCCTGACACCTGGCACTCTTCGCGTCGGCCTGGCCGTCCTCGGCCTGGTTGCCCTCGTCCTCGGCGGCTCGGCCGGCGACCACTGGACCTGATGGTCGTTGCAAGGGCAGTAGGCGCGCCTTGCATGGCTCTCTCGGTGCACTGACTCTGCGTCGGACAAGCCTCATGGTCGGTCTTCTCATACCGGTTCTGCTGTCCTCGGTCACTGCCGCGCTGCGAGTCGGCTTGGCGGCTGGGTTGCAGCGCCAGCGCATCAATTGGTGGCAGTTGGCGGTTGCCTCGATCGCAATTCAGTTTGTCTTGTTCAACCTGCCGATCGATCGGCAGGCCTGGGCTCTTGTCTGGGGCCCATGGATCTGGATTGGGAGCCTGCTTGCCTTCCTTGCCGTGCTCCTCTACAACGCTGCAACAAACTCGACTGGTCGCGGCGCGTTCCGGCTTGCAGCATTCGGCGTAGCGCTAAACGTCGTGGTAGTCGTAGCAAACGGTGGCTACATGCCCCAGTCGCCGAGCGCTCGACTCGCCGTCCGCGGCACCCCTCTGCTCGTGTCGGGAGCGGCGCCGCAACTGCGCAACGTGGCGCCGAGTGGGACCGACACCCGCCTCGCATGGCTAGGTGATGTGCTTGCCGAGCCTGCCTGGCTTCCAACGGCAAACGTGGTGAGCATCGGCGACGTGGTCCTTTCGGTAGCCATGGCCTGGTGGGCATTTCAAGCGATCACCAAGGTGAGCCACCCTCAAGTTTGGAGGCGGCTGGCCGACTCTCAATAGAGAGCTATGCACGCTTCCGTGCGCCTATACGTGTGCCTCGTAGCCGCCACGGCCTCGCTCGGCGTCCTCGTCGACCAGCATTCGTCATTAGCGTTCCTTTCCGGCTGGCACGTGCTCCTGGTGCTGGCGCTTGTCATCTTGTGCGCCGTCGGGGAGCACATATCGTTTCAGGTGCACAGCGGTTGGTCTACGCACGCCGCTACGGTGCCCCACGTCGCAACAGCGCTGCTCCTTCCACCCGGGCTAGCAGCCGTCGTAGCGGGCCTGGGAATGCTCGTGTATGTGTTCAACCGTCGCCTGGGGTTGTCCAAGGCCGTCTTTAACACTGCGAGCGACATGCTATCTGTGGAAGTCGCAGCCTTCGCGGCGGCTCAGCTTGGCGGTCCAGGCCTCTTGGTCGACCCCGAGGGCTGGCGCGGACTCGTTATGGCCACCGTCGCAAGTGGCGCGTACTACGTAGTGTCGATGATCGCAGTTGCCCTCGTGGTTGCACTTGATCACGGTCGTCCATTGCTCGGTATCTTGAGAGGCAAGGTGGGCGTCAAGACGGTGACCGAGATCGGGCTCGGCCTCCTCGGCGCCACGCTCGCGGTGTTGATCACGGCGGCGCCGTGGTTCGCGCCAGCGCTCGGCGCGCCCGTACTGCTGGTGTTTTTCGCCAAGCGCGCGCTCGATCGGGCGGCAAACCAGGCTCGCGATCTGGCGCTGACCAGCAAGGTTGGCCGGGCGGTGGCCGGCACACTCAGCCTGGACCTGGCGTTCGATGCGATTACCGCGCGTGACGTGCGCGACACGCTGAGACTGGACGGGCTGGCGTTGCTGCCATTGCTCGACTCGGCCGAATTTACTTCGCGGGTGGCGGCTGACCAGGACCAGCCAATGCTGCGGTTGGGCTTGGCGGAAAAGATGGCGCGTACCGCGAGCCCCGCGGCGACTCGCATTCATCTGTATCGACCCGGCGAGATTCCAGCGGACTGGCTCGAGGGGCTCGACGGCAATCGCCACGTCGCCGCGGCGGCAGTGCCGTGCGCTGTCGGCGGCTCGGCTCCAGCCGGAGCCCTGGTCGCGTGGCGCACGACAGACTCAGTCGAAGGCTTTAGCGACGACGAGCTCTTGCTGCTGG
>CBJLVJ010000591.1:0-3120 GCA_966426465.1 uncultured bacterium
CGAAGTTATCTCGATGCCTTCGCGCGAGTCCTCGACACGCCCTGATCGCGCACGCATGACGGGTCGGTGGTCCACGTCGGTGCGCAGCCTGCCCGCAGTCGCACATCCACCCGCGGTTGGAGCATGAGGGTCGCCCACGTCAACCCCACGATCCACCCGCCGGTCGATGTCCCAGCTCCGGCTGAGGCTTAGGCTGAGGGCACCTTGAACGCGCAGACCACTCCCCGCTCCAGCGCACTCCCAAGACTGCCACTGCGCAGCATTGTCTCCGCTCAGCCAAGCCTGCTCTTGAACGTCGCCGGACCGATCGGCGTCTACCAGGCAACGACCAGCCGCGGCGCTTCGGAGCAGCAGGCGGTGCTGCTCGCCGCCGCTTTCCCGTTGCTCGGCATTGCTGTCGGGGTAGCCCGCCATCGCCGCATTGACCTTGTCGGCGCCATCTCGCTGAGCATCATCGTCCTGGGTGCTGTGCTCAGCATGCTGCTCCACGACCCACGCATCCTGCTGGTCAAGGAATCGATCATCACCGGTCTGGTCGGTCTCGCTTTCCTGAGCTCCATCCTCGCACCGCGACCGCTCGGATTCCTTGTCGCCCGGCGAGTGGCAGGTGACGGCACAGCGGTCCGGGTGGACTTCGAGCGCCAGTGGCAAACTCCTCGCTTCCGCACCCTGATGCGGCAGCTCACCGCCGGCTGGGGCGTCGCGCTCGTCGTCGACGCCGCCGCTCGGGTGGGACTCTCTTTCGTGCTACAGCCCGCCGCGCTCATGGCGGTTTCTCCATTGCTGCTGCTCGTGACGCTCGGTCCCGTGGTGGTGCTGACGCTGCTGCGTTTCTGCGTCCGGGCCCAGCAGCTCCGCGCGGACCAGACCATCTGAGGAGTCCAGCCTCGCTGGTCACCCGCCACGCCGCAGAGCGGAGCGATCAGTCAGGACCGAGACCGCGTCGCAGCGCGTAGACGACGGCCTGAGCGCGGTCGCGCAGGCCAGCCTTGTTGAAGATGTTGTTGACGTGGGTCTTCACGGTCGCCTCGCTGATAACCAGTTGGTCGGCGATCTCTCGATTGCTCAGGCCAGCGGCGATGGCCTTCAGCACGTCCATCTCCCGTTGCGTCAGCCCGTCTGGATAGCTCGGCGCCGCGGCGGAGGCTGGCCCCGTGCGCAGCGTCTCCAACAGGCGGCGCTGCACCGAAGGGTCGAGTAATGCCTGCCCCGCATGCACCGTGCGGATGGCGCGCTGAATCTCCGCCGCGTCGGCGTCCTTGGTCAGGTAGCCACGGGCGCCGGCGTGCAGCGCCGCGAACACGGACTCGTCGTCGGCATAGGTCGTGAGTACGATTACCCGCGCTCCCGGCACGCTGCTGACGATGCGGCGCGTAGCCTCCACGCCATCGCAGCGCGGCATGCGCAGGTCCATCAGGACCACGTCTGGGCGCTGCTGCTCCGCCAGCCGCGCGGCCTCGTCGCCGTCTCCGGCCGTCCCGACCACGCTGATGCCGGGGCTGAGACCAAGTACCGTCGCCAATCCCTGCCGCACGATGGCCTGGTCATCCGCCACGAGCACGCGGATCGGCGCGGCGTTGGCGCTCACCTCGGCAGCCACAGCCGCACCGTGAATCCACGCTCTGTCGGACCCGCCTCCAGTGACCCTCCCAGTAGCTCCGCGCGCTCGCGCATGCCCGCCAGACCGTAGCCGCCGCTGGGCAAGCCCGCGGGCGCCGCGTCGGACGCCTGGTCTTCCACCGTCAGCTCGGCGCCCTGGCCCGTGTAGCGCAGCCGCATGGCTACGCGGGTGGGGCGGGCGTGCTTTCGAGCATTGGTCAGCGCCTCCTGCGCGGTACGGTACAGCGCGAGCTGCGCCTCCGACGGCAGAGGCGCCGGCTCGCCCTCCGCGTGAAACTCCGTCGGCGTGCCGGACTCAGCCTGGAACGCCTCTGCCAGCCGCGCCAGCCCCTCCGGCCCCGGCAATTGATCGCCGCGCAGGGCGCTGACGGCGCGCCGCGTCTCTTCCAGGCCGCCTCGCGCGAGACGATGTGCCCGTTCCACCATCGCCGCCGCCTCGGGATCCCCGGGCCGCTGTTCGAGCAGCAGCCGCGCGCCTTCCAGCTGAAGCGCCAGTCCCGAGAGGGTGTGCGCCAGGATGTCGTGGATCTCGCGCGCGATGCGGGTGCGCTCCCTCAGCGCGGCCGCCTGTAGCTGCGCGTCGCGACTCGCCTGCAGTTCAGTCAGGAGCTGGGCCGTCCGTTGTTGCTCCTCGCGCAGGCGATGGATGGAGCGCACCAGCAGGTACCCGAACGCGAGCCCGAGCGTGCTGAACAACAAGTCCAGCGGCGGTGTGCCTGGCCGCACGTACCACGTGGCTGCCGCATACACCAGTGCGAGCCCCGCCGAGATGGCCGCGCCCGCGCGGGGCGGCAGTTGCCCTGCCACCGTCAGCACCGCGGCGAAGACGCCGATGACGGCGAGGCTGCTGCCGGCCAACATCAAGACCACCGCGGATACCACGACGCCCGCGATCACGATCGGGTGGCCCACGGCAAACGCACGCAGCAGCAACGTCGCCGTGAGGGCAAGCACCGCCGCCGTAGAGACCAAGCCGTTCGTCGGCGTGGCAGCCGACGCCGGACCGAAGCGCAGCGCGACGAACATGAGTACGATGGCCGCTACGGCGAGGACCCGCCCCCAGGGTCGTGGGAACAGCTCCAGCGTCGATCCCATCGCGAACATCGTAGGCCGCACGCGTACGCCAGGCATCCGGCCGGGGGCGGATTGCGTCTCCACCCTGGGGTGGACCGCACGTGCCCTGGATGGACCCGACCAATGCGCCAGGGCAGCGTTCCGGATCGCTCGTAAGCTGAAGGTGCATCACCAGGCAACCACGCAGGCCCAGCGCCCGCCCCCGTGAGCGGGGGAGCCAATCCTCGGGGCAAGTAGCGCCGCGCGCGTTGCCCCACACCTGGTCTGTCAACGTCGAGCGGACCTCAGAAAGTTTCGGATCGACGCTGCGATGCGCTCGCCGGCTTCCTACAGGGCATCCCCGGGAAACGTGCGCGTCGGGTGGATCTCACAGGCGAGCACGCCTGCCTTGACGGCTGGGTCTTCGGACATGATCCGCTCTACTTC
>CBJLVJ010000592.1:0-3106 GCA_966426465.1 uncultured bacterium
GGACCCGCAGGCGCCACCCGCACCCGTGCTGCCCGACCAGGCCAGGTAGCCCGCTTCCAGCGCGAAACACCTGTCAGGGTCGAGACGAGAGCCAGGCCCTCATGCAGGAAGCTCAGCGCGCCGCGGCACCCGCCACTCCGTCTCGAACCGGTACGGTCGCAACCGCTGCCCGGGGCTGGACTCCTGTGACAGCATCCCAGTCGCTGGAGTGCTGAAATGCGTAGGCCACGCGCATCAGCAGCGGGTCGTCGAAGAACCGCCCGACCAGCTGCATGCTGACGGGGAGCCCGGCTGCCGACTTGCCGACTGGCACCGCAAGCGCCGGGTGGCCGGTGTAGTTGAACGGCTGGGTGTTGCGTGTGACAAGGCTGTCTGCGGACTGCAAGTTGTGCTCGACGGCCTCCAGGTAGGTCTCCGGCCGGTAGTTCCTGGGCGCGGTCATGAGACACGTCGGCATGACCAGCACGTCCACGTCTGCCAGCGCAGTGTTGTACGCCTTGATGTAGGTGGGGCGTACGTTCTGTGCCTTGGCATACACGCGACCGAGGTAGTTGCGTCGACTCAGCTCCGCGCTGATGAGCGACAGCTTGGTGCGTGGTGCGAGCAGGTCGGCGTGCGACGCCCACATTTGATTGATCGCGGCAATGACTGAGGCGGGGTAGTAGGTCCTGGTAAAGGCGCCGAAGAACCCGGTCTTGAAGACCGCCAGCGCGCCTTCGCCATTGAGTGCGTTCTGCGCCGCGCGAGCCTCGAGGTGCTTCGGGACACGCACCCGCGAGATGGTGGCGCCGGCCGAGTCGAGCACATCAACCGCTGCCATGACGCGATCCGTCACTTCCACGTCGGCTTGATCGAAACCTTCCTGGAGCACGCCGATGCGCACGCCTGAGATTCCGTCGGACAGACGACCCAGCACGTCCATGCTGATCGGCACGTCGCGTGTCTGGCGCGGATCGTACGGGTCGTACCCAGCCGTGGCCTGAAATGCTGCCGCCGCGTCCTCGATCGTACGGGTCATCGGGCCGGTGTGGTCGATGCTCTGGTCCGAGCCGAATCCGATCCCGAAGTGCGAGATCAGCCCGAAGGTCGGTTTGAGACCGTACGTTCCGCAGAATGCCGCCGGGATGCGGATGGAGCCGCCCTGATCGCCACCGAACGAGATGTCTACCTGACCCGCCGCCACGGCGGCACCGGATCCCGATGACGATCCACCGGTCACGTGCTCGGCGTTGTGTGGGTTGAGTGGTCGCCCGTAATCACCGATGCCACCGCCGGTGCCAAAGCCGCCACTCAGACCATTCATCACGTTTTTGCCAATGATCGTACCGCCGGCCTCGAGCACGCGCGTCACGACGGTCGCGTCGAAGTCCGGTGTGAAGCCTTCGAGAGCGTATGAGCCGAAGCTCATCGGAACGCCAGCGACCGCGATGTGATCCTTGAAGCTGACGGTCTTTCCCTTGAGCAGACCGTCCGGAGCGCCCTCGATGGAGCACTTCCACCGCCAGGCGTTCAGCGGGTCCTCGTTGGGGCCGGGCAGCCACGCCGGCTTGCGGGCTGGGGAGAACAGCGGGGGCGCCTCCTCCTCGATGCGGGACTGCACGAAGGCGTCGAGCCCGTCCAACTGTTCGAGGAGATACTTCCGATAGAGCGCGGCCTCGTCTGGACCCAGATTGATTCCCAGGCCCCTGGCCAGCGCGACGACTTCATCGACATCAGGAACTGCGTACATGTGCCTTTTCCTCGCGCTACTGAGTGTATGTCCGCCGAGCTGTCCCGAGCCGCGCCGGCCTCCGCATACAGGTAGCAGGCCGCGTGCTCCAGCAGCAGTGCGTGCCGCTCGGCTCGTGCCGATCCATCCGCGCTACTGCCGTACGGGGCAGCCGCGCCCCATGTCAGGAAAGCGTCAGGTTCGAGTAAGGCGCTCGTCACCTCATGGTCCTTCCGTTGGTTCGATACTCGGCTACGACCGGTCGGCTCCACCGCTGCCACCGGAGCAACACACCGACTGAAGGACGACACTGGTGCGACTGATACCTGCGCTCAACGACCGCATCGCACACACGCGGCGTACGAATCACCGCGTCATCGCCACCGCGCTCGGCGTACTCCTCCCGACCACCTGGCTCGCGCTGGCCGCGTGCGTACCGACACCGGCTGCCGCCGAGGTCGCGACCGCCGCGCCGGTCCGGTATGTCGACGCGACCGATGGCCTCAATCTGCGCGCGGCACCTGGCGGAGACCTCCGCGACACGCTGCCGGATCGGGCGGCCGTGACGCTGCTGGCGCCAGCTGTCGACCAGGGCGGCGAGACGTGGACTCCGGTGGCGGTCGCGGCGACGGGTGAGGAGGGTTGGCTGGCCAGCCGGTATCTGGCCGACACCGCGCCGGTGCGACCGGCGCGCGCCATCGAGGTCCGGCTGCAGGGCGCCGGGCGTGCGACCATTGACGCGCTGGAGGACGGGCACGTCGTGCGCAGCATGCCTGCTTATGCCGGCGCCGGGACAGCGCCAACCCCGACTGGCACTTTCGCCGTGCAAGCCCGCGTGGAGAGCCTGACCACGAACATGTGGGCGGCCAGGAGTGGCCACGAGTGGCGGCTCCCCTACTTCGTGCAGGTCGACGGTGATGTGGGCATTCACGGGCCCAAGATCGATCTCAGCACGGGCCTGGCGGTGCCTGGCCCCTCATCCGGATGTCTGTCTCCATCGCTCGAAGACAGCGCGTGGTTGTTCACGTGGGCCACGCCAGGAACTCCGGTTCACGTCAGCTGACGTACGCTTTGGGGCCTGGATCATAGGATCCAGCCTGGTTTTCGATCGGCGTGGCCGCTTCCAGCGACGGGATGAACGCAATCCGACCGTTCTGGCGCGCCCTGACGATGTGCTCGGTGGTCTTGGCGCGGACCAGCATGGTCAGGTGGTCGTCCAGCAGTCGCTGCGCGCGAGCGGCCTGCTCCGGCGAAAGCGCCACGACGCGTAAACTGACGAGGGCGCGAAAAGGCACTGGACAGAGCAGGAAGCTTCCTCAGGCGTGTGGAAGGCGGCAGCGGAACCAGTCAGCGCCCGAGCGCGGTCCTCAGGTCGCGCACGTGTTCCTGGGTCTGTTC
>CBJLVJ010000593.1:0-3104 GCA_966426465.1 uncultured bacterium
TTGGCCACTTTCTCAGAAAAGCGCAGGGTGCCGCGCTGCATCAGGGCGATCTTGCCGCGCACGTCAACGCCTGCCAGGTCTGCCGACTGGCCCAGCCCGGCCGCGACAATCGGCGCCTCGATCTGGCCGGCGATCGAATAGGTCAGCGTGTCGGCGTCGATCTGCGTTCCGCCGTCGACCAGTGTGAGCTGCGACCCGCGGTCGTCGTATGTCTGCAACGGGAAGCTCTGGATAGTCGGCTGATAGCCCCACTGGCGAAGCTGGTCGGCCGCGTAGGCCACGGCGCGGTCATACGCCGCCGAGCCTGCTGGCCGCGAGCCAACCTGGCTCGCCAGCGCGTCCACCTGCTGCTTGGCCGCAGCGCCAGAGAATGTCGGCGTGGTCTGCGCCGACGATCGTGGCGAGCTTGCTGTAACAACGACCGCCAGCATGAGCAACGCGGCGGCGCCCGCCTGGCATCGGTGATGCTGCATGGGTGGCCGCGAGGATAATCGAGCGGCGGCCCGGGCACCCGCTAATTGGCTGGCTTCACTCGTCGTGGCGCGCGGCGGGCGTCGCGGCTGATGCGCTGCGCAAGCGCACGGACAGCATTACGCAGCTCAGGCGGATGCTGAATGCGAAACGGACAACCGACCTGCACCAGGAAGCGAGCCATCCAGTCCAGCGCATCGGTGTGCGTGCGCAGCAGGACCCCGCCCTGGACCTGCTCGAGGGTGCCCAGGTCGGCCGCGACGCGCCGTCTGGCGTCTGCCATCGACAGCTCGAGGAAGACTTCGATTGGCCAACCCCACTGCACCGTGGCGAGCGACTGCAGCACGTACGCGACGCAATCAAAATCGAGCGGTTTGGCGAAGGTCCCCTCGCGGGCTTCGAGCGCCAGCACGCGGTCGAGGCGAAACATGCGAACGTCGTCGCGCAGGTGGCACCAGCCGACGACGTACCACCGCCCGCGGTGGTGCACCACGCCGTACGGGTCGATCGCCCGCTCCGTCTCCTCGTCGGCGCCTCGATAGCGCATCCACACGCGGCGGCTTTCTTGAGCGGCGGAGGTCAACCTGAGCAGCGCGGCCGGATCGGTGGCGCCCAGCGTGTCGCGCAACGGCGTGAACGCGAGCGCGCCCTGAACGGCCTGGACTCGACCGCGCAGCCGATCGGGCAGGACGCGGTCAATCTTGGCCAGCGCGCCCTCGATCGCCGGCGCCGAGTCGGTCAAGCCCACTCGGCGCGACAGGATCAGCCCCAGGATCAGCGCGAGCGCTTCCTCCTCGGTGAACATCATCGGCGGCAGCTTGTAACCGGGACGCAGGCGGTAGCCGCCGTAGCGTCCGGGCTCGGATTCGACCGGCACGCCGAGCTCTTGCAAGCTACTGATGTAGCGCCGCACCGTGCGCCGATCGACCTCGAGTCGCTCGGCCAGGTCGGTTCCACTGAGGCGCGAGCGCGACTGCAGCAGCTCCAGCACGGTCAGCACGCGGGTGGGCGGGTGGTACACCGATCGTGACCTCAACGAGGACGGATTCTGTCCTCGTTCGAGCATACGATGATGGCGTAGAGGAGCCAAGTCGATGATGCTCGTTGACCCACAAGCCTTCGTTCGTGAGCGACGCCGGGACCTCCTTGCCGAGGCCGACGCTGAGCGCCTGGCTGCCCTGGTGCCGCACCGACCGTCCGCCGCGAGGCGCACGCTGGCGCTGGGGTGCTATCGGATAGCTGACTGGCTCGATGCGCCGAGCCGGTACGTCCGGGTGGCCGAGTCAGGCCCCGAGGACTGGGCTTCGCCCTGGCTCAGCGCGTAGAGTCGGTGCGCCGATCCGGCCACCCCACCCGCCGCTCGCGACCCATGTGATGTCCGACGGAGCAACGTTTACGCGGTGGCCCACCGGCCACAACCGAACAACGCCGCGCCGGCCCGCTGCCTCCAAAGGCGGAGCCAGTCGGGCCGGCCGTCGTAGCGCGTGTTAGTCGGCGACCAACGCTGGCAGCGCTGGCGCCTCGTCGGATGCGCGGGCGTTGTCGGCGATGAACGTCTCGACCATCAGCCGCGCCACGTCGTCGCGGTGCTGCACCGGCGGGCTCTTCATGAAGTAGGCGCTCGGCCCTTCGAGCGCGCCGCTGAGGCCGCGGTCAAGCGCCAGCCGGGCGCAGCGCACCGCGTCGATGACCACGCCAGCGCTGTTGGGCGAGTCCCATACTTCGAGCTTCAGCTCCAGGTTCAGCGGCACGTCGCCAAACGTCCGACCTTCCAGGCGAATGTGCGCCCACTTGCGGTCGTCGAGCCAGGGCACGTAGTCACTCGGCCCGACGTGGATGTCGTGCGGGTCGAGCCCGTCCTCGAGCTGGCTGGTCACGCTGGTCGTCTTGGAGATCTTCTTGGACTCCAGCCGGCTGCGCTCGAGCATGTTCAGGAAGTCGGTGTTGCCGCCCACGTTCAGCTGCGAGGTCCGCTCCAGGCGCACGCCCCGATCGCGAAACAGCCGCGCCAGCACGCGGTGGACGATGGTGGCACCGACCTGGCTCTTGATGTCGTCGCCGATGATCGGCAAGCCCTGCTCTTCAAAGCGGCGACGCCACACGGACTCGCGGGCGATGAACACGGGGATGCAGTTGACCACCGCGCAACCGGCCGCCAGCGCCTGCTCCATGTACCAGCGCGTGGCCTGCTCGCTGCCGACGGGCAAATAGTTGACCAGCACGTCGGCGCGCGTGTCGCGCAGGACGGCGGCCACGTCGACCTCGGGCTCGTCGGACGGCTGGATCACCTCGGACAGATACTGACCAACGCCGTCGAGCGTGCGGCCGCGGCTGACGCGCACGCCGCTGGCGGGCACATCGGCGAAGCGCACCGTGTTGTTCGGCGCGGCGAAGATGGCCTCGGCCAGGTCGTGGCCGACCTTGCGCTGGTCGACGTCGAAGGCGGCCACGAACTGGATGTCGCGCACGTGGTAGCCGCCCAGGTCGACGTGCATCAGGCCGGGCACGAACGTCTCGGGCGCGGCGTGGCGGTACTTGTGGACGCCCTGGACGAGCGCCGAAGCGCAGTTGCCGACGCCGACGAGGGCGACGCGCACGGGTGAAGCGGTCTGGCTCATGCCTCCACCGTACCA
>CBJLVJ010000594.1:0-3100 GCA_966426465.1 uncultured bacterium
GTGTACTGACTCCAGGACTCGGTCCTGTTGCTCCGGCAGGAGCAGCCGCCAGCGCTCACGCGCGGGTCGCTCCGGATCCACTTCGTAGAGCGCGTAATTCGGCGCGTCCTGGTTGGTGTGGATCAGCAGACGGTCGCCGGCGAAGATCGGCACGGCCACGGCGTCGACACCGGTGTGAATCGGCACGAATCCACGCTCCGGGTGGTGGCGATCCAGGCAATAGACGTCGGTACGCACCCAGCCCTGCTGGACCTGCACCGCCAGCCAGCGGCCGCTGCGCGACAGGTCCACGTTGGGCCAATCCTCGCGCGCTCGACCGGCGCCGAAGACCTCCGCGTCGAGATGCCAGTCCTGCCCGAGCGGATGGAAGAAGACCCGGCGATGGTACATTTCGTCGCCCTCAGGCACGCTGCCGGGCTCCGGGTAGCGCGTGTAGTAGAAGCCGGAGTCATCGGGCAGCCAGGCCAGGCTGGCGGCGCGGGTGTGCGGAATGCGTTCGAGCTCGAGGTTTTGGCCGCGTTCCACGTCCATGACGTAGAGCGTGCTGAGCTCGGTGCCGCCTTCCGACAACCCGTACGCGAGCAGCCGCCCGGTCTCGGACGCGAACCACCAGTCGAGCGCCACGAGCCCACCAGCGCTGAGCGTGTTGGGATCGAGGATGGTCCGTTCCTCGCCCTCCGGCTGGTCGCGCACGACCAGCCGTGGCTGGTCCTGCCGACCGTCACGTCGCTGGTAGAAGCGTCGGGCACCGTGCAGCACCGGCGTGGTGACGGCCCCAGTCATCAGCAGGTTGTCGAGGCGGGCGTGGATCGCCGAACGTTGCGGCAAACTGTCGAGCACCGATTGGGTGAACTGGTTCTGCGCCTCGACCCAGGCGCGCGCCTCCGGAGCATCGCCGTTTTCGAGCCAGCGATACGGATCTGCCACCGCCACTCCGTGCAGGACTTCGACCACGTCCTCCGCTCGGGCGCGTGGCGGTCCGCTGGACGGCCCTACCATGCGGCGGTTTCCGTCTCGGTCGGAAGCAGGCTCGTCGTCACCTGCGAGCGACTGGCCCAGCGCTCCGCTTCGACCAGGCGGAAGAACTCGAGCACCGCGGCATTGAACAGCGCCGGCTCTTCGAGATTGATGGCGTGTCCACTCTGCGGCAGCACCAACAGGCCGGCGGCGGGCAAGACCCGCTTCAGGAAGACCGCCACGTCGACACATGGCTCGTCCTCGTCGCCGATCGCAACGAGTGCCGGAACGTGCAGGTTGCGCAGGGCGTCTTCGAGCGAGAAGATGGTCGGCCGACGCAGCATGACGCCGAGCATCGACAGCGCCTGACCGTCGGACGCATGCGTGGCCAGCTGTTGGCGGAACACCGACCAGCCGTACGGGTCCTTGCGCTTGAATGGCAAGCGGGTTGGTCCTTCGGCGTAGGTTTCGGCGAATGCCTGCATGCCACGCGTGCGGATGAGGTCCACCACGCGCGGAATGTCCAGCTCGAAGCGCTGTCGGTTGGTCGTGCCGGCGCCAGTTCCCACGACCACGATGCCGCGACACAGCTGGGGGTGACGCAGCGCGAAATTCAAGACGACGCTGCCGCCCATCGAGAAGCCGACGAAGTACGCCCGCGGGATCTGGAGATGCGACACCAGTCCATGCAGGTCGTCGATCAGCAGGTCCTGTGAGTAGGACTCCGGGTCGGACGGGACGCTGGAGGGAGGGAAGCCGCGCTGGCTGTAGGTGACGCAGCGGTACAGGCGATCGAAGGCACGGACCTGGGGCTCCCAGGCGCGGTAGTCACCCGCGAACTCGTGGCAGAAGACCACCGGGAAGCCGCGCCCGGTGTCCTCGTAGTACAGCTCCACTCCGTTTACTGCTGCCGTGGGCATGCCAGGTATCTCACCACACAGGGTACGCCACGGAGTACGCGTGGGCTATGCTGACAGCATGCGTGGCTGCGATGCTCTGGCGCGGATCCTGAAAATCGAAGGCGTCGAGGTTCTTTTCTCCTACCCGAATCACCCGCTGATCGACTCAGCGGCCGCTCTTGGAATTCGTCCGATCATCGCCCGCGGCGAAAAGACGCTGATCAACATGGCCGACGGGTACGCCCGCGCGACCAACGGCCAGAAGCCCAGCGTCGTGGTCGTCCAGGCCGGGCCAGGCATCGAAAACGCCTTCGGCGCCTTCGCTCAGGCGTTTTCCGACGGTATCCCCCTGCTGATGATCCCCGGTGGCCCCGACCAGCACCGAGCGGGCGAGCCGCCTGTTTTCGATCCATTGCCGGTCTACGGCCACATCACCAAGTGGGCCGGTCGGATCAACTTCCCCGATCGCATTGCCGAGCTGACGCGACGCGCCTTCGCCCAGCTACGGAACGGTCGGCCAGCGCCCGTGCTTCTCGAGCTGCCCGGGGATGTCTCGGGCGCGCAGATCGACCAGGACTCGGTGCACTACACGCCAGCGCGTGGCTATCGCTCGGCGGGCGACCCGGAGGACGTGGCGGCGGCCGCGCGCCTGCTGGTTGAGGCCAGGCGCCCGCTGCTCCACGTCGGCCATGGCGTGTTGTGGGCGCAAGCCTGGGATGAGCTGCGTGAACTGGCCGAGCTCCTCCAGGTGCCGGTGATGACGACGATGGCCGCCAAGAGCGTCTTTCCCGAGAACCACCCACTGGCCCTCGGCGCGAGTGGTCACACGATCACGCGCGCGGCCGCGCAGTTCCTGGTCGAGGCTGATCTCGTGTTCGGCGTCGGCTGCAGCTTCGCCCGTGGCGGCTTTTCGTCGCCCATTCCACCGGGCAAGACCCTGGTCCAGGTCACGGCGGATGCGGCCAACATCGATCGCGATTACCCGGTCGAGCAGGCCGTGATCGGGGATGCCCGGCTCGTCCTTCGCCAGCTCATCGAGGAGGTCCGCCGCCGCGGCGTGACCTCCAGGTCCATCGATGGCGTCGCGGCGAAGATTCAGGATGCGCGCGCTGCAACCGAGCGGGAGTGGATGCCGCGCCTGAGCTCCGAAGAGACGCCCATCAATCCCTATCGCGTGATCTGGGAGCTCATGCACGCGCTGGATCGCACCCGCTCGATCGTCACACACGACTCGGGCAATCCTC
>CBJLVJ010000595.1:0-3099 GCA_966426465.1 uncultured bacterium
GGGGTCGCCGCGCATGTGGTAGCCGTATTGCTCCCAGAAGCCGGGGCGGTCGCCGGCCATGAGCTCCAGGCCGCGCAGCCATTTGGCGCTCTTCCAGAAGTACAGGTGCGGCACGAACAGGCGCAGTGGCCAGCCGTGCTCGTCGCTGATCGGCTCGCCGTTGCGCGTGTCGACCAGCATGTTCTCGTCGCGCAGGAAATCGTCCAGGCTCAGGTTGGCGGAAAAGCCCTGCTCGGCGTGGGCCATTACGTGGGTGGCCTCGGGCTTGCGCTCGACCAGCTTCATCACCTCGGCGACGGGCACACCCTCCCAGGTGCTGTCGAGCATCGACCAGCGCGTGACGCAATGGACGTCGGCTTTGACCGTGCGCCGCGGGAGGTTCCTGAACTCCTGATACGAAAGCTGCACGGGCGCCGTGACCAGACCGTTCACGCTGAAGGTCCACGTCGCGAGGTCCACGCGGGGCACGCTGCCGTAGTGCAGCACTGGCCATTTCTCGGTCAGGTACTGGCCGGGCGGCAGGCGATCAGCAACGGCGCGCTCGCGCTCGTTCAACTTGCGACGAAAGAAGTTGAACGCCATCGGTCAGGCAGTCTAACCCGCCTGCGCTATGCTTGTGCCCATTCCTCATCAGCGAGCCCGGCCGTGACGGCGGCAGATACTCCCCACGTCCCACTCGAACCTGTCAAGCGCAGTCGCATCTACGAGCACATCGTGGGGCAGATCCACGCGTTGATTCGCGAAGGACGCTGGGCCCCGGGCGATCAGATCCCGCCCGAGCGTGAGCTTGCCGAGCGCTTCCGGGTGAGCCGCACGTCGGTCCGCGAAGCGCTGCGCGCGCTCGAGATGCAGGGCGTCATCGACAGCCGCCAGGGCGGCGGCACGTTTGTACGCACGGCGGACGTCGACATGCTGGTGGGACCGCTGGCCTGGGCAATTCTTCGCGGCAGACGCGAGCTGGCGGAAGTGCTCGAGGTGCGCGAGCTGATCGAGCCAGGCATCGCCCGGCTGGCGGCGATTCGCGCCAAGGCAGAGCATGTGTCCGAGCTCGAGTCACTGCTCGAACGCCAGCGGGAGTGCATCGCGGCCGAGCGCTCGTTCGTCGAGGAGGACACCGCGTTTCACTACACGCTGGCCAAGGCGGCCGACAACCAGATCCTGCTGCGGCTGCACAACGTCATCCTGGACATGCTGCGCGAGTCGCGCCAGAGCTACCTGCATGTGCCCAATCGACCGCAGATGAGCCTGCGCGGACACGAGGCCATGCTCGCCGCGGTCAAGGCCAGAGACGGCGAGGCGGCGTACCGCGCCTCGCTGGCGCACATCACCGAGGTGCGCGACGGCATCCTCAAGGCGCTGGAAGACGGCGTCAACGGAACGTAACGCAGGCGCGGTCAGTCGCTGAACTGGGCGGCGCGTTTTTCGCGGAAGGCGGCCACGCCTTCGGCGAAGTTGGGGTCGCGCGAGGCGATCGTCTGGTAGGACGCCTCCAGCTCGAGGACGCGATCGAGCGGCAGCTCGTGCGCCTGGTTGACGGCGCGCTTGATCAACCCGATCGCTTTCTGGGGTCCGCGCACCAGTCGCGCGGCGAGCTCCTGGGTATACCCGAGCACCTGGTCGTCGGGCAGCACTTTGTTGACCATACCCAGCTCGTACGCCTCCTGAGCGCCAACAGGATCGCCAGTCCAGGACAGCTCGAGCGTCTTGGCTGGTCCGATCAGGCGGGGCAAGAAGTACAGCAGCCCGGCATCAGGCACCAGGCCGATGCGCACGAAGGCGACCACCAGGCGAGCTGACTCGGCCGCGAAACGCAGGTCGCAGGCGAGGGCCAGGCTCAGGCCAGCGCCGGCGGCCACCCCGTTGATCGCGGCCAGGACAGGCTTCTCCATGGCGTGCATTCGCGTGACCACCGGCACATAGCCCTTGCGCAGCGCATCGCCCGCGTCAGGCGGCTGGTCGCCGAAGCTGAACTCGGTCAGGTCGGCGCCCGAAGAAAACGCTGAACCGGCGCCGGTCAGCACCACCGCCCGCACGTTGGCGTCGCGGTCTACCGCGCGCAGAACCTCGCCGAGGCTCTGGAGCATAGCGCCGGACAGGGCGTTGAACTTCGCCGGCTGGTTCAGGGTGACGGTCTGCACGCCCTGATGCAGATCGGTCAGCACCGGTGGGCTGGTGGTGGTGTCTGACATGGCTCAACGGCCCTCATACGCCGGCTGGCGCTTGTCGATGAAGGCGTGCATGCCCTCATGCGAGTCTCTGGTCGCGAACAACAAATAGAACGCCTTGCGCTCGAACTCGATGCCGTCGTCGACGCGGCCTTCGGCGGCTCGGGTGATCGCTTCTTTGGCCAGGCGAACCGAGATGGGCGCTCGCTGGGCGAGCTCCTTGCCCACGCGCACAGCTTCTTCGACGATCAGCTCCTGGGGCACCACGCGCGCGGCGAGGCCACGCTGCAGGGCCTCTTCGGCGCCGAGCATGCGACCGGTCAGGATCATGTCCGTGGCGACGTACTTGCCTACGGCGCGCGTGAGGCGCTGCGTGCCGCCAGCGCCGGGAATCAGCCCGATGTTGATCTCAGGCTGACCGAATCGGGCGTTTTCGGCGGCGATGATGATGTCGCACAGCATGGCCAGCTCGCAGCCGCCGCCCAGCGCGTACCCGGCGACAGCCGCGATCAGCGGCTTGCTGATGCGCCTGGCGCGGTCCCACAGGCCGATGTTGTTGCGCAGGAGCATGTCGGCGGCCGAGGCATCGGCCATTTCCTTAATGTCGGCGCCGGCGGCGAATACGGTTGGGCCGCCGGTAACCACGATGGCTCGGACGGCAGCGTCCGCTTCGTGGTGTTCGAGTGCGTCCACCAGCTCGGCCATGAGTGGGCCAGCCAGCGCATTGAGCTGCCTGGGCCGATTGAGCGTGACGATGCCCACCGGGCCATCGGTCGTCGAAAGGACGTACTCATACATGGCCCTCTAGGGTATCGATACGTCAGGTGCCCGTAAGGAGCCCGGAACGCGTTAAGGAGGCCGGAACGATGTTTTTTTTTGGTAGTCGCAAGTCTGCGGACTTGCTCCCCAGGACTACTCGCCCTGGACCCCGCGT
>CBJLVJ010000596.1:0-3099 GCA_966426465.1 uncultured bacterium
GCCGCACTTCGAGGATTTCTTCGATCTCGGTCTCCTGGCGTCGCCACGTTGGCGGCGGGCCGTTCAGCCGACCGAGGAAGGGCGCCACCCGGAAGCCGGTGGCCATGGTCTCGATCACCGGGAGGGCGGTCAGGATCTCGACACTGGCCGGATCGAGGCCGACTTCCTCGTGCGCTTCGCGTAAAGCAGTCGCCAGCAGGTCGCGGTCCTGAGGCTCGCGACGACCACCCGGAAAGGCAATCTGGCCACCGTGGACACCGTGCGGAGCGCGGCGAATGAAGACCAGCCGCAGGTCGTTGCGCGGGTCGCGATACAGCGGCGCCAGCACGGCCGAATCCACCAGCGCCAGCGTGGCGCGCAACGTGGTCACGCGGCTGCCCTGGCGTGAGGCACAAACAGCTCGATGTCGCGGCAGCCACCCTGGGCGTCGAAGCGGAGGCGGAACACGATGCCCGGTTCGATATACGGCTGTGGAAAGATGTGGCGCCGATCCAGCGGCAGACCGCGCAGCGCGCCGACCAGGATCAAGATCGGGTCGCCGTGGCTAACGCCGACCACCTCGCCGCCTGGATGACGACGGAGCGCCCGGTTCAGCCATCGCCGCATGCGATCGTGGATGGCCTGCAGCGACTCGTCGCCCGGATGGCGTGGGTTGGTGTAGAAGTCCCACTCGATCTGCTCGAGCGCGGCCAGCGGCTCGCCCTCCCACCCGGTGCGGACCTCTTGCAGGTCGGAGTCAATCCGCACCCGCTCCAGCTCGGGGCGGCTGGCGAGCACGGCCGCGGCCGTGCGTCGTGCGCGTAGCATCGGACTACTGTAGATCGCGACGAGTGCTCGGGGCTTGAGAAAATCGGCCAGCGCCTGGGCCTGGCGACGGCCCTCGGGAGTCAGGCGAACGCGCGGCAGCCTACCGTACAGCACGTTCGCCGGGTTGTGGGCCTCGCCGTGCCGGGCGAGCCAGATGGTGGTCGCGGTCATCGGCGTCCGGCGTGATCCCTAGTGAATGACGATCTGAACCACCGTGTAGAAGATGCCGACGACGAAGCTGCCCGCCAGGACCGCGGCGGCCACGCTGTTTTCCTTGAAGATCTCGTCCAGCAGTCGGTAGCGCTTCTCGAGCACCTCGAAGACCACCGCGACGATTGCGATTGAGACCACGCTCCACAGAATCGTGCTGCCCAGCGCTTGCAGGAAGCGCACGATCTCGTCGGGCATCAGCGATTCTGGCTGTCCGGCTCAGCGCGCGGATAGATCGTCTGGATATCGCCGGCTTTGAGGGCGCGTCCGAACAGCAGGGCGATGTGTGAGGTCCAGATGCCGAGCACTTCGTGGGGGGTGGTGTCGTCGGGAGAGTCCTGGGTTGGCTCGAGCTCGAAATACACGTTGTCGCCCGGGTTGGACGGGTTGACGTCGCGCCACACCTCCAGCGTCGGAAACGCAAGCTGTCCGACCGGCCGAGCATCGAAAATGCCCGTCGATACAACGCGGTAGACACCGCCGTCGTACTCGAACAGGGTCGGGTTGCGCGCGGCGATCCCCTGACGCACCCGCGCCTCGAATGCCTTCAAGACCCCGCCCTGCTCGGGGTCGGCGGTCAGCGTCTCGAACTCGGGCGAAGACTGGTGGAGCACGACGGTGCGGTCGTAGAGGGTGTTGCCCTCCGGGCTGACCTCCAGGACGCGACCCTCGTCCAGCAGGTTCCAGCGCCAGACGGTCTGGCGCCCGTTGAGCTCTTCGCGACACTCCAGCACTGCCTGAACCACGTTGTCGCCACCATCCCAGAAGCTGACGACGTCGCCCGGCAGCAGGGTCTCGAGCGTCGGCTGGCGTGGCTGCGGCAGCGGGCGGTTGGGGTCGAGGTGCTGCTGAAGGACGCGGTTCAACCTGTCGAACATCTGCGCACCTGATCGTACTCCAGAAATTCGGCCGACAAGCCGCGCATTGCTCGAGTCGCAGTCGGCCGAATTTCTAGTGACAGATTGGCCCATGAACGCGGCCATCTGAGACGCCGCGGCATGCTGATGTTTTCGGCCGCGTTCATGGGACGATGGGGATTAGCGACGGATGGATGGCGCGCGTGCGCCGCCGATGCCTTTGCTGCCCGAGCTGCCGGACAGGCCGGTGCTGGGCTTGCCGCTGGACCCGCCTGAGACGCCGCTGCTGGGTTTGCTGCTGCTGGCGCCGCCGCCGAGCACGCCGCGCGAGCCGGCGCCCACGTCCGTCGAACCCGACGAGGAGCGGTTGGTGTAGCTCTGCGTGCCATTGGCAAACCCGCCCTTGCTGGAGGCGGCCACACCGCTGCCCGTGCCGCCGGCCTGGCCGGAGGTCGCATTGGTGGAACCCACCGACTTGTTGCTGGCCGCCGCGCCGCCACCCGTGCCCGACGACTTCCCCGCCGTGGCATAGGGCGCGGGCTGCACCTTGCTGTAGTCCGGCGGCTGCGGCTTGCTCGTGTCCAGGCTGCCGTGCAGCTCCTCGTCGCGGCCGAACGTGCCCGTCGGAGGATAACGGTACGTGGGCGTATTCGCGCCGTAGCTACGTTCGCCCGGAACCGGGTTGTTGATGACCACGGTCTGTCCGTTGCGACCGCCGCCCAGGACGTTGCCCAGGGTCGCTCCGAGCAGGAACGGGAACCACGGCGAGCTGAAGGCGCCCTCGCGGTCGCGGCCTTCGACCGTGATCGGCTCGTCTTCGCGCAGGTGGAGGATAGGGTCTCCGCCGCCTTGCGGCACCTCCAGGAAGGTCCGATCCGGATCGCGCACCAGGCGCAAATTGCGCGTGTCGAGGTGGTGCAGCGCGCCGCCTGGATCGGACCAGTACAGCTGGTAACGGTCGCCGTCGAAGTGGACCGAGTCCTTCTGGACCGAGTACTGGCCCGGCGTGCTGGGCGCACCACTACCCGAGCTGCCGCACGCCGAGGTGACCACGCTCAGGGCAAAGAGCACCGCGATGATGACTTGGAATCGCTTGAACTTCATGCAGGTTTCGCTGGCTTGGACGAACGGGGCGGCGAGCATGTTGCGCGCCTGCGTGTGACGGCGAGGTCGGGCGGCGAGCATGGTGCGTGCCTGACTAGCACGTCGCGTCACGGTTGAGCGC
>CBJLVJ010000597.1:0-3097 GCA_966426465.1 uncultured bacterium
CCGGGCTCGCCCCAATCGCTGTTGCGCGTTGCCTTGCTGGCGACCGCGGCGACGCTGGGTCTGTCCGGCGCCGCGACGGCCGCCGTCGGCATGCTCACCGGGTTCCTCGTGTACCAGTACGCGCGCGCCCGCGGCCAGTGGGGCACCGACGAGCCGCCCGAGGGCATGGCTGAAGAAGTCAGCTTCCCCTCGGCCGAAGACAACGTGCGCATCAGCGGCTGGTTCTTCTCGGCCGGCCGACCCGAGCCAACGGCCACCGTGCTCCTGTGCCACGGCATCTGGACCGGCCGTCGCGAGTGCCTGCCCATGGCGCTCCGCTTCACGGCCGCCGGCTACAACGTGCTCTGCTTCGACTTCCGCGCCCACGGGCTCAGCGACGGCCGGTTCACCAGCGTCGGCCACCACGAGACCAACGACGTGATCGGCGCGGTCGAGTACCTGGTGCAGCGGCCGGAGGTGGATCCAGGGCGCATCGGCGTGATTGGTTTCTCGATGGGCGCCGCCGCGTCGATCCAGGCCGCCGCGCGCTCGCCGCACATCGCCGCGGTGGTCGCCGACAGCGCCTACGCGGACTTCCTCGACGCCGCGCGCTACAGCTTCCGCCTGGTCACACGCTGGCCGCACTTCCCGCTGGCCTCCATCGCCATGCACTGGGCCAAATGGATCGTGCACGTCGACGCCAGTCGCTTGCGGCCGGTCGACGTGATCGGCCAGATCTCACCCCGTCCGATCCTGATCGCCCACGGCGGCCTCGACGAGATCGTGCCTGTCCGTCACGCCGTGACCCTGTTCAAGGCGGCCGACGAGCCGAAGGAGCTGTGGATCGTGCCCGAGGCGCACCACGTGGGCGCCCGCGACACCGACCCCGAAGGCTACTTCGAGCGGATCGAGTACTTTCTGCGCCAGGCGCTCAGCGTCGGTCCCGTCGTCGGGCACCCCATCGGCTGAGCAGCTCCGGGTGGCCGTGCGGCGCCGGGGCGACTGACTCGTCGACGCCGAACCACCCGCCCAGGCGGCGACTGAACAGCCCGCGGATGATGTCCCGACGCACGGCGAGCCACTCTGGCCAGGGATCGCGTGTCGGCAAGCGGTTGGCGTAGGTGCCCTCGACATACGCTGAGGTCACCTCGCCGATGGCTGTCTGCGCCCGCGGCACCTGACGTCCGAAACGCTCGGCGATCTCGAAGGGCGTGTCGCTCGTCCGGGCACGCAGTGTGCCTGACCAGCGCCCCAGCTTGATGAGCTCGGCGTACGGCCGCTGATAGAGCTGCAACGAACCGAAGCCCCGACGCCAGGCCAGCAGCAGCAGTCCGGCCGCCAGCACACCAAGCAGCACCACGACGCCGAACCCGAGCAGGATCATGCCGGGCAAGGTCGCCAGAAAGGGCCTGGTGGGCGAGCCGGCGTTCTGGTCGCGAAGATTCAGCAGCTCGTCAAGTTCCTCGCGGGTGAGCTGCGAAGGATCGGACGGCTGAACGGCGGCGGGTTCAGGTGCCGGCGGGGGCGCCGGCGCCTCCTCGACCCGGGCGGGGATGGGACGGATGGCCGAAGGTTCGAAGGTGATCCAGCCGTAGACCGGGAAGTACGCCTCGACCCAGCTATGTGCGTGGTTTTCCCGAACCGTCGAGATGCCGGTGGACGCGTCGTAGTCGCCCGGTGCGAAGCCAGACGCCACCCGCGCTGGCACCCCTTCGGCGCGCAGCATGACCGCCATGGTCGTGGCGAAGTAGTCGCAATAGCCCTGCCTGGAGTCGAACAGGAAATAGTCCACCCAGTCTCGGTCGGGTGGCACCGGCGCGACGTGCGTCGAATAGGTATACGTGTCGCGCAGCGCCGTCTCGATCGCGGCGGCCTTGTCGAACGGCGATGCTGCGCCGAGGGTCATCGTGTGCGCCGTTTCGATGACCCGCCGCGGCAGACTGCGCGGCAATTGTAGATAGCGCTGGCGGACCCAGTCGGGGTAGTTCTCGCCGGCCGCCCGCAAGTCCTGGATCGTGGCGATGGAGACGGCCGAGACAACGGTGTAGTCCTGGCCCTGCTGCAGCGGCGCGTCAAGGCGCACCGTCGCGATATCGGCCGGGTCACCCCGCGTGTCCACGGTGGTCGGCTGGCTGAACCGCAGCGGCGCATCCGGCGCGAATGCCACGGCGGTGCGACTCGCGAGCACCTTGACCTGCGCCGTCAGCAGGCCACGCCCTTGCGGAATCAGGTCCTGTGGCAGCAGGTCGGTGTTGGCGTTGAGCTCGCTGCTGGTGGTCTCGGTGCTGGTGATCGCCTGCCCGGCGTAGCGATCGGCCGTCGTCGCGCGCAGGTACACCGGCCCGTTCGCCCGCACCTCGAGCACGGGCGTGTCGCCCAGGTCGAAGGCGCCGCGTGGCGCAAGCGTTCGTCCGAAGCTCAGTCCGCGCGCGTTGCGGTCGGTCGCGTTCAGGGCGGCGAACCAGCGATCGAACTCGGCCTCCAGGCCCTGCCAGGGCGAGGTGATGCGGTTCCAGCCGCTGGCAACTTCGGCGCTCGCGGTGTGTGACGGCAACGCCCAGGCCACAGACAACAGGGCGGCGGTGCCGATGGCGGTACCCACCAGCACGTTGCCGACCACGCGCCAGCCGACGTTGAGCTGCGCGCGGCGCCACAGCTCGGTCCGGCTCGCGAGCTGTTGGGCGGCGAGGACGAGGCACGCCGCGAACGCGAACGTACCGACGTAGCCAACCAGGCTCGTCGACGCATAGGACAGGTTCATCAGCAGCGCGACGCCGTTGAAGATCACGGCGAGCCAGGGCGCGTTGTCTCTGAACAGCAGCCACGCGGTGACCAGCCCAAGCAGCCACGCCAGGCTCGCCATCGCCAGCGCGAACACGAGCGGGTCGTTGCTCACGCCGCCGCCGCCCACTGCGTCCAGCCAGCCGCCCACGCGGCCGAGCAGCCAGTCCACGCGTTCGTTCAGCGACGCGCCAGCGGCGAACTGCGCATACAGCCAGATGATGACCTCCGCCCCGAGCAGCGCACCCAGTGGCAGACCGAGTGGCCCCGGCACGCGCGACCGCTCGAGCAGGTACCCGGCCAGAAGCCCGGCGACCGCCAGCCGAGGGAGCGGGCC
>CBJLVJ010000598.1:0-3094 GCA_966426465.1 uncultured bacterium
CAAGGGGCGCTCATGGCGCCCACCGAGATCCTGGCGGAGCAACACTTCGCGACCCTGAGCAGGTTGTTCGAGGCAGCCGCGCCAGGTTTGCGGGCGGCCCTCGGCCGCCAGCCCGTCGTCCGCCTGCTGACCGGCAGCGTGAAGGGCAGGGAACGAGCTCATACCTACAACGCGGCCCTCAGCGGTGAGCTGGACGTCCTCGTCGGGACGCAGGCGCTCATCCAGGAGGGCCTGGAATTTGCCCGGCTCGGCCTGGTCGTCGTCGACGAGCAGCACCGCTTCGGCGTCCGCCAGCGCGTCACTCTGCGACGACGCGCAGGCGAAGGCACGGCTGTGCCGCACCTGCTGGTCATGACCGCCACGCCGATCCCGCGCACGTTGCACCTCAGCCTGTACGGCGACCTGGACCTGTCGACGATCGACGAGATGCCACCCGGCCGCAAGTTCCCGGTGACGAAGCTTCTTGGACCAGACGATCGTGAGCTCGCCTACGAGCGCGTCCGGCGTGCCGCCGCGCGCGGCGAGCAGAGCCTCATCATCTGCCCGCTGGTGGAAGAATCGGAGGTGCTCGAGGCGAAAGCGGCGACCGAAGAGTACGAGCGCCTGAGGACAGGCGAGCTCGCTTCGCTGAAGCTTGGACTGCTGCACGGACGCATGCGGCCGGCCGACAAGGACACGGTCATGCGCGCGTTTCGCGACCAGCAGTTCGACGTGCTGGTGTCGACGGCCGTCGTCGAGGTCGGCGTGGACGTGCCCAACGCGAGCGTCATGCTGATCGAAGGCGCCGAGCGCTTCGGACTGGCCCAGCTGCACCAGTTCCGCGGCCGAGTGGGGCGTGGCGGCCAGCCAGCGGTGTGCATCCTGTTGACCGACCTGCCCGATGCCGAAGCAAGCGAACGCCTGCGGGCCGTAGCCGAGACGACGAACGGCCTGGCCCTGGCCGAGCACGACCTGCGCCTGCGCGGTCCGGGCGACTACTTCGGCGTCCGCCAGAGTGGTTTGCCGCAGCTGAAGGTAGCTCGGCTGGACGACGCGCCGTTGATCGAAGCCGCCCGCTTCGCTGCGATTGGCGTGCTGAACGACGATCCCGAGCTTGTCGAAGCCGCGCACGCGGCGCTGCGGGCGCATCTGCTCGAGTTCGCGGCGCTGGCGGGCGACCCAAGCTGAGGCGTGCGCGTCATCTCAGGCAGCGCGCGTGGGCGACACCTGCGCGCGGCCAGCCAGACGCGGCCGACCGCCGACCTGATCAAAGGGGCGATCTTCTCGATGCTCGAGGCGCTGGCGTACAAGCGCGGCTTCGAACCGGACGAGGACGGCAACCTGGCCGCGGCGCTGGCCTGGCCGCGCGTGCTGGATCTGTTCGCGGGCTCGGGCGGTCTTGGTATCGAGGCGCTGAGTCGAGGCGCGACGTCGGCTGAGTTCGTGGAGCAGGACCGCGATGCCGCGCGGATCATCGCCTCGAACCTGCGTACGATCGATCTCGACGAGCGTGCGCGCATTCACCAGGCGCCTGTGGCCATGGCCCTGCGCAACGTTCGCTTTCCGGTTGACCTGGTGTTTGCCGATCCACCGTACGAGGCCACCGAGGCGCTGACCGACGCCGTCGCCGCGCTCGCCCAGCCCGGTCGCCTGCTGCCCTCGAGCGTCGTCGTTCTGGAACAGCCCTGGGACGCCGAGCCGCCAGGGGCCGTCGGGCCGCTGTCGCTGGCCACGACGCGTCGTCACGGTCGTACCCGAATCAGCCTCTACAGTGGCCAGGACTGACCCGGACGGGGTCCCGGCTGGGGTATCGTGGGAGCGAAGTGGACATCCTGTACCTGCTCGACCAGCTCGAGGAAGTGCTCGGGGCGGGCTCGCGCTTGCCGTTGACGTCGCGCACGCTCGTGGACGAGCAAGAGATCCTCGATATCCTCGACCAGATCCGCGTGTCCATCCCGGATGAGCTCAAGGCCGCGCGACGCTTGACCCAGGAACGCGATCAGGTCATGGCCGACGCGCAGGCCGAAGCCGAGCGGATCTTGCACGATGCCGACGCGCGGGCAGCCGAACGCGTCGCCGATCATCACCTGGTACGCACCGCCGAACACCGCGCGGCCGACATCGAAGATCGCGCCATGCGTCAGGCCGCCGACGTTCGCCGCGAGGCGGATGCGTACGCCTACCGCGTCCTGCAGAAACTGCGCGAGCAGGTCGGCCATGTGGCCCAGACCGTCGACCGAGGCCTGTCCGAGCGCGAGGGACGCACGGCCGCCGAGAGGGTCGCCGACAGCGTTTAACGTTTTGCTGGCCCGCGAGCGCGAGACCTATACTCACGCGAAGTGTGCCGCTCGCGCTGGGCGGCATTTTGTGTGTGATCGCCCATGGTCGCTGTTAACGTTTCTCAACTCCTGCTCGAAGGTCCTGGCGCGGTGCGCGAGTTCGACTTTTCGGAGCCGTTCCCCGATCCAGCCGGAGAGCTGCACCTGCGCGG
This sequence comes from uncultured bacterium, assembly GCA_966426465.1. Classification (GTDB taxonomy): domain Bacteria; phylum Chloroflexota; class UBA6077; order UBA6077; family CF-72; genus CF-72. The sequence continues at coordinate 2,471 of CBJLVJ010000598.1, forward strand.
CCCGATCAGTGGCCACGCCCGCCTGACGCGCACCTCGGAGGGCATCCTGGCGCACGCCGAGTACGAAGCATCGGTCAGCCTGGAGTGTGCGCGTTGTCTCGAGGACGCCACGGCCGAGGTCCAGGGTGAGCTGGACGAAGAGTTTCTGCCCAGCACGGACATTCGGACTGGTCTGCCGGTCGAAGTACCCGGCGCCCGAGACGATCAGCCGCTGATCAACGAGCACCACGAGATCGACCTGGACGAAATCCTGCGCCAGAACATCCTGACCAGCCTGCCGCTCCAGCCCTTGTGCGAGGCGGCCTGTCCCGGCCTGTGCCCGACGTGCGGCGAGCGCCTCGGCCCGCCGCACCCGGTGCACGCGCAACCAGCCGACGAAGAAGCGCCGGTCAATCCAGCCAGCCCGTTCGCTCGGCTGGAGGTGCTGCTGCACCACGACGAAGAGAGGTAACCCACAGCCATGGTTGGACTGCCAAAGAAAAAGATCAGCTCGTCGCGGCGCGGCCAGCGCCGCAGCCACGACCACATCGTGCCGCCGCCGATGATGACGTGCCCCCAGTGCAAGCAGCGCAAGCCCACGCACCAGGTCTGCCCGAACTGCGGCACGTACAACGGCATCGACAT
>CBJLVJ010000599.1:0-3090 GCA_966426465.1 uncultured bacterium
GTTTTCCTCCTGACCAGCACCCGCTCTGTATGGTTTGCGGTCCAACTCCGCTGGTGGAAGCCGTGGCGACGAACCTGGTTGCGCTCGGGAATCCACCGGATCGCGTCAAAACTGAACGATTCGGACCTACTGGAGGTTGAGCATGGATGAGCTACAACTGCGACTGGATGGCAACGCAGCCGCGGGCATCATGCGGGATATGTTCGTCCACGATGTGACTGCCGCGCGTGGCGCGTGCGCCTCCTGCGGGAACGTCGCGCAGATGGGCAGCCAGCACCTGTATATGTTCCCGTTGTCACCTGGAGCGGTGCTGCGCTGCACCGTCTGCCAGGGGGTTCTGATGGTGTGTGTTCACACCGAAGGGCGCTACCGCCTCGGCATGACCGGCCTGAAATGGCTGGAGATATCGGAATCGCCAGTGTCCCCGACACTGGCATGAATCACGCGCGTCCATGCGGATAGCGATGTCGTCGCCATCAGCTTGACCACTGCGCGCGGCGGCTCTGGGTGTGAGCTGCACCTGGCCCGCCGCGGCGGCCTTGATGCGAGCATCGGCGAGCTCACGGAGATTCGGTCCTTTGGCCGATCTCGGGACGTGTCCTGCTGATGGACAATCGGGTCATCAATGAGCAGACGTGGCGGGTGATGGTCAAGCCGGCGAAGGCACTGGCCGAGACGCGCTGGTTCGGCTACCTGTTCGGCGTCGCCGCTGTGCTGCTGACGACCGGGCTGCTCGCCACGGGACTCCGGTCCCGAGTAGCGAATGCCTCCGCGCTCTACACCATTCCGGTCCTGGTGACCGCCAGCCGGTACGGTCGGGCGCCAGCGCTATTTGCCTCGGCCCTCGCCTTCGTTGTGTTCGACTGGTTGTTCGGTGAGGAGCCCGGGCTTGGTCCGGCGCACTGGCCGACGCTGCTCATCTTCTTACTGACAGCCTTGATCGCCGGCCAGCTCGCGGCGATGTTGCGGGAACAGGCTGAGGCAGCACGCCAGCGCAAACGCGAGGTGGTTGGTCTGCAGCAACTGGCGGGCACGCTGCTGCAGGAGCATGACGTCGACCGCCTGTTCCAGTCGATCTGCCAGCAGTTGCAGAACCTCACCGACGCTACGGCAGTAGCGCTGGCCCTCTTTGACGAGCGCGAGCAGGCGTTCGAGGTGCGCGCCGGCGTGGGGCCCGGCGCCTACGCGCGCCAGGGCGTGCGCATCCCCGTCGAGGGATCATTCGCCGGCGCGGCCGCGCGCACAAATCAGGCGCAGCGGAGCGAAGACCCGCAGCGTGACTCGCCTGGCTGCGCGGGCAGCCCGTTTCCTGCCGAGACCGATTCCATTCTGAGCGTGCCGATGCGCACGCGCCAGCGAGTGGTGGGCGCTATCTCGATGTTCAACAAGCGCGGGGCGCCGGGCTTCACCGAGCGCGACGCCGAGCTGGCGATGCTGTTTGCGCAGCAGGCGGCGGTGGCGATCGAGAATGCGCGGCTGTACGAGGAGACGCGTGGTAAGGCAGCACTCGAGGAGCGGCAGCGCCTGGCGCGCGAGCTGCACGACTCCGTCTCTCAGGCGCTGTACGGAATCGCGCTGAACGCCTCGGCGGCTGACGAGCTCTTCGAAGCGGCCCCCCAGCGGGCGCGTGGGCTGCTGGGTGACGTGCTCCGCCTGGCCGACGCGGGCCTGGCGGAGATGCGGGCGCTGATCTTCGAGCTGCGACCGGAGTCGCTGGAACAAGAGGGCCTGGTCGGCGCATTGGAGAAGCACGCCGCAGCTCTACGGGCGCGGCATGGTCTCGACGTGCGGCTGGCGGTGGCCGGTGAGCCGGAGCTGGCCCTGCGCACCAAGGAGGCGCTGTATCGAGTAGCGCAGGAGGCGCTGCATAACGCCGCCAAGCACGCTCGCGCGCGCACACTGGAGCTGGTGCTGGAGATGGGCGACGGCGAAGTGGGGCTGGTGGTGGCCGACAACGGGCGGGGATTCAACCCGAACGGCGAGTTCCCCGGTCACCTGGGACTACACTCCATGCGCGAGCGAACGGCGGCCGTCGGTGGCTCGCTCGAGATCGACAGCGCCCCAGGCGCCGGCACGCGGCTCAGCGCGCGAGTGCCACTTCCTGCGCGCGGCACGGAGCACAGCGCGTCACAGTGACCACCCGCACGCGCCGATTTTCAGGCAGTCCTGCGCTGGTCCGGGCGCATGATCCGCAGGATATGCGACTGCGATCGGCTCCGGGCCGCCGGCCGGGCCGCGGCATTGCGCAGTGCGACGGTTGGTCCGTGTAGCAGCTTGTTGACAATGCCAGCCGTCAGCGCGTCGACCGCGGCGACCTGTTCAGCGGTCAGATCTTTGAGGCGCCAGGACGAGCGGAGGAGATCCGCCGCGCGGACGTCCTCGGCGAACCCACGTAGCTCGAGGATGGACGGCCCGACGGCGCGCAAGCGCAGCCAGGCGGCGATCCGCTCCGCCTCCTCGGCGGCCAGGCGCTCGGCGCGTTCAATCTCGGCACGACGGGCCGTGACATCCAGCGGACATTCGCGCTCCAGGTCGTCCAGGTCCAGCACCCGGACACCAGACAGGCCGCGCACCTTCGGATCGACGTCGCGCGGGACGGCGATGTCGAGCAGCACCAGTGGCCGGCCATCACGACGCGTGGCGGCGCGGCGTACGGTCTCCGCCCCCACGATGGGCAGCCGCGACGCGGTCGCGCCGACGATCAGCATCGCCTCTTCAAGTGCCCGCGGCAGGTCATCCAGGCTGCCGATGCTCACCTGGCCGCCCACCTGCGCCGCCAGCGCGTGGGCGTGGCCTGGAGTGCGGTTGAGCAGTCGCACGCGCGCGCCCTCGGCCACCAGCACCTCGGCTGCTGCGCGGGCCATGACACCCGCCCCGAGCACCACCACCGGCTTATCGGCCAGCGCCTCCGCCAGACAGCGCTGCGCGACGCGCACGCCGGCCGACGCGACTGACGGGCGCTGCCCGAGGCGCGTGCCACCGCGTACCCGCCTGGCCGACTCGATCGCACGCTGAAAGACTCCCCGCAGCGCGGGCGGGAGGGGCGCGACCGATTCTGCCTGACCCATCGCGTCGCGCAGTTGGCCACGG
>CBJLVJ010000600.1:0-3087 GCA_966426465.1 uncultured bacterium
ACCATGATCGCGATGGCCGCCGACAGGAGCCACGCCGCGCTGGCAAATCCGCCGGCGACGAGCGCCGCGCTGAGCAACCACACGACACCGCCCAGCACGCGCGCCACGCGGTGGGTAGCGTGGTCTTCCTCGTGCTCCACGCGCGGCAGCCAGCCGGCCGGCTCGGCGATGCGCCACACGAACTGACGGACCAGGTCGGCGGGCCACCAGAAACGACCGAGCAGCATGACCGCGCCGGCCAGCGCCAGCGGCCACGCGCCGGTCGGCTCGCCGAGCACGAAGCCGATGGCGATGAGCGCCACCATCGTCCATTGATGCGCCTTGCGGGCGGTCACATCGAATGTCTGCATTTCCGATTAGTTTAGTCGGTTTCTCGGCCAGGTCCAGGATTGTTTGAGGCTTGCCGTGCCGTGCGAACATGGCCACGGATGGCCGCCGGGCATGGGACGAGCTGGCGCGCGCTCGCCGCACGCGGCTTCGCCGACCTGTCGCCGCCTGAGGTGGTACACGCCGTGCTCGAGCTGCCGACCGATCGCGCCGAGTACATCGGCCTTGTCGAGGCCATCGGCGACTACCCCGCGCGCTCGCCGATAGGCCAGCGCCGCACATCAGAAGCAGAGGTCGCGGCTTTACGCAATTTGACGGGCAAGTGGCGCGCCGTGGTTCTCCTCGACGACGAACGCGGCTTGAAGACCGCCGCGTGTCTGTTCGATCGGGCCTTTGTGCTCGACCCGTTCTACGACACTGGCGCCCTGCTGTACGCCGCCTGGCACGATCCGCTGATCAAGCATGAGCACGCGCGCCGCGTGGCGGATGAGGCCGGGTCGCTGGTGCGCGCGGCGCCGCTGCTCCAGGCCGGAACGGCCGTGCTCGCCCCGGACCACCTGCCCGGCAGCTGGAACCCGCAACCGGGCTGGCGCAAGCCTCGTCCGTCCGATGGCGACCGCCAGGTCGCCGGCTGGTGGATGCGCACGGCCCTGGTGCTGCTGTACTGGGCCGACCGCCTGGATGCGGTGGTGTGCGCCACGCGCGCGGAGGTCGTCGCGGCACTGGAGGTGGTGCTCGGTCCGCGCGGCACCGTGTGTGCCCTCGAGTCTCCCGAGCCTCCGGATGTCGGGGCGGCTCAGGCGCTCCGCGGCGCGTGCGCCCCTGTCCTGACCACGTGCTGGCGGGCGGCGCGTCGCACCTGCCGCCGCCGCACACCCGAGCACGTCGACGCCGTGGCGTACCTGCTCAGCGACCTGAGCTCGTTGTTGGGCATGACCCACCCCACCGCGCCGTGGCGGCTGAGGCTCGGTGAGGCGAGCGTGCCCGAGCCGGCGATGCTGATCCGCCGCGTCCTGAACGGGCAGCATCCGGACCGCCCGCCGCGCCTGCCCCGCAAGGAGCTCAGACGCCCGCCGCTGTGCCTGCTGGCAGCCTCAGCTCGACCGCTCAGAGGCGCGATGGGCGTGCTTGACGATGCTCACCTCGTCGACCGTGATCGTCCCGGACGTGACCATGTCGCAGATGCGGGGTAGCAGGCGGTCGACCTGCTCCTTCGAATCGATCCACTCGACGACCACTGGCAGGTCGGGCACGATGTCGGCCAGCCTCGCCACGTGCATGCGGCTGTGCGCGCCAAAGCCAGCAAGGCCGCGGAACATCGTCGCGCCGGCGGCGCCCTCGCGCCGCAGCAGGCCCAGCAAGTCTTCCCAGAGCGGCTTGTGGCTACCGGCGGCCTTGTCCTGCTCGCCGATGTAGATACGGATCCGTTGTCCGGGGCCTTCCACCTCCATGTCGCCCACCTCTTCTCGTTACAGGGGCGCCAACCGCGCAAGGGTGGCGCCGAGCCATACTCCGACAAAGCCCAGCAGGTTGCTGCCCAGGACGTACACGCCCGCGTTGACCCACTCGCCGTCCTGCGCGAGCGCCAGCGCTTCCCACGTGTAACTGCTGAAGGTGGTATAGCCACCCAGGAAACCGGTGGCGAAGAACAGCCGCCACAGCGGGCTGACCCCTACGCGCTCGCCAATAAACGACAGCAGCAGGCCGATCGCGAACGCGCCCGAGACGTTGATGACAAAGGTGCCGTAGGGAAAGTCGCCGCCCCAGCGCTCGGCCGCCCAGTTGCCGACCACGAAGCGCAGGTTGGCGCCGAGCATCGCCCCGACGGCGACCGCCACGTACTGCACACCACCATCTTGCACAATCCACCCCGTGAGCGAATCCGTGGTCGTCAATGGGCGTGAGTACCGGCTGCCATCTCAGCCGAGCGTGGTCTTCACCATCGATGGCGGCGATCCGCGCTACATCGACGATGCGCTCGATCGTGGGCTCATGCCGAACCTGGGCGCGCTGCTGGCAAGCGGAGGCGCGTATGCCCGCGGGCGCGGCTGCATGCCCTCGCTGACCAACCCCAACAACCTGTCGATCGTGACCGGCGTGGCGCCGAGCCGGCACGGGGTGCCCGGCAACCACTATCTGGACACCAGCTCGGGCGAAGAGCGCCAGTTGAACGACCCGCGCTTCCTGCGCGCCGAGACTCTCCACGCCGCGCTCCAGTCGGCCGGCGCGCGAGCGCTGATGGTTACAGCCAAGGACAAGCTGCGGCGGTTGCTCGGCGCTGGCGACGTGCCCAGTGTGAGCGCCGAGTGCGCCGAGACGCTCGATCTTCCACGGTTCGGGATCGACGGCGTGTGTGGCGTTGTCGGCCGCCCGAACCCGGGCATCTACGACTGGGACCTGAGTCACTACGCGATGGAGATCGGCCTGGCGGTCCACCGCCACGCCGACCTGGACCTGCTGTACGTCAGTCTGACGGACTACGTGCAGCATAAACAGCCGCCCGGCGGCGATCTGGCGGACTCCTTCTTCTGTCGTTTCGACGAGCTGCTCGGGGAGTACGTGCGCGAGGGCTTTCGGATCGGCATCACCGCCGACCATGGCAGGAACGCCAAACCGCGTGTGATCTATCTGGAGGACGTCCTGGAACGAGCCGGAGTCGCCGACGCGCGGGTGGTCCTGCCGATCACCGACCCGTACGTGGTGCATCATGGCGCGCTCGGCTCGTTCGCCTGGGTCCACCTGCACGCCGCCCAGCTTGCG
>CBJLVJ010000601.1:0-3082 GCA_966426465.1 uncultured bacterium
TTCCGCACCACCACGTCCAGTGCCTGCCGGCCGCGACCGCACCGGCCTCCGCCGGATGCACCGGATCCGACCGAGGACGTGGCTGACGCTTCAGTTGAGCTCCGCGAGGCCCGCTACGAGCCGATCGACAACTGACGCTGCCACCGGGGAGCGGTCGGCGCCCATCGCCAGCAGCGTCGCCCCACCCACCGGCGGAAGGCTTGGTGGAGTGAGTTGCGCCCCAGGGACTGCGTCGGCGAGTGTCGTGACAAAGGCGTCCTCGAGCGCGTGGCCCGCGGCCCACACGCCACCCGCGCGGCTGACGCGCAGTGGCACCGGCAGCGCTGTCGGCCAGACCTGGCGGGCGGCGGCCGCTGCCTGCTCGGCCAGTGAGCGCCCTGCCCGCGCCAGGATGTCAAGAGCCGCCGGGTCGTTCGCCTCCGCCGCCTCTGACACGAGCGGTGCCAGAGCCGCCACGTGTTCGACCTGGTTCTGCCCCCCGTAGAACCACGCGATGACGTCGGTTACCCTGGTGACCCCAACCGCATGCGCGATTGCCTGCCAGAGCGGACCGTGAGAGGAACGGCCCTCCAACCCGCGTAGATAGATTAGCAACGCCTGCTGGCCGAGCCAGTAACCACTGCCTTCGTCGCCGAGGATGTACCCCCAGCCGCCCGCGCGGCCCTCACGGCCGTGGCCGTCGCGCGCCAGAGCGATCGACCCCGAGCCGGCGACGACGGCGACGCCCTCGCGACCCGCAAGTCCGCCCCACAACGCGATGAAGGCGTCGTTGGTAACGCGCACCTCGGTACCTGGCAGCCGCTCCTTCAGCTCGAGGAGCAGGAGGTCGCGGCGGCCCGGGATGCTCAGTCCGCGCGTCCCCGCGCAGACGGCGCATAACTGCCCACCGACAAGCTGCCGCATCGGAGCCAGCGCCTGTTCGAGTGCATGCGCGAGGGCTCGCCGTGCTGACGCAGCGTTGTCGCCGAACAGCCCGGTGGGTGCGCGCCCTATGGCGAGTACCTCCCCGGTGTCGTCCGCAAGTGCCGCACGCGTGCCACTTCCTCCGAGGTCGACGCCGATGAAGAACAACGGGGTCATTGTGCGCGATCAGCGAGACAGGCGCTCCTGGCTCAAAGCAATCATTCGTGTAACGTCGCTGCCCGGGCCGCGAAGCGCGTTGGCCCGCTGATCAGGAACCGCCAGGTCCGGCCCGAATGCCCGGATGAACACCCCAACGCTCCTGGGAGGACGAATCCGCCTTCACGCGCAATTATCGCGTCGATTTGCTGCCGCATCAGTGGCAGCAAGCGCGCCCGGTAGCTGCCGTCGCGGTGCCGATCACCCATCGCGTCGATGCGATTCGACGCGTAGAACCGCAGCGCTGGCCCGGCGGATTCGAACACGAGAGCGTCCTCCAGCACACGGGGCTCAGCCACTGGGGAATACCTGCTGCACCAGCCGTGGGTCGTCCATCGTGAAGCGGCCGGCTGTCATAGGCCGGGGCTCGTAGCGCAGCTCGCGCGTGGCAGTGTCACGCAATCTGTAGATGCGGCGACCAGCATGAGGCTGACGGACTCGTGAAGCCGAGCCACACACCACCACCCGTCGACCTGTTCGTCCGGGAGAGCGACGCAGTGTTCCACGCCCCCACGTATCGTCTGGCGCATCTCCTCGCTGACACGGCTTGGCATCGGCCGCTGGTAGTTATCGCGAAGGTCGGGCACAGCACTGGACCGGATTCTCTCGTGGTCGTCGATGCTGTTCGACCTTCACGCAATCGGGTCTTACACGAAGGTTCGAACAGTCTTGCCGGCCAAGACCTATTGAGGACTACCGGTAGCAGGCGTGGCGAGCGCACGCACAGGGAGTGGGGCCAGGTCTCCGTGTGCGAACCTTCGTGCAGAACTGTGCGAATCTTCCCGATAACTACCAGCGGCGAACGCGAGAGCGCGAACGCGACATGCGTTTCCGATACAGTCACATCGATTTTTCATCTCAATTCAGCGCCGATTCCGGCGAGTGCTTTTCTCATCCTGCATCGTACGAACGCGGGGCCAACGCGGCCCGGCCGGCGGCTGGTGAGGCGCCACGGCAAAGGACCAGGCAACTCATCCGCTGGTATAGGCGCCGCCTATCCGCGGGCGCCCGCGGATCTCTCGTCAGAAATCGGCGCGCCTCGCTGGCGTGGCTCTCCGATGCCGTGTCGGGGACCGAGCGCGGCGAGAGGCCTCGGCTCATACGCCGGCGGTCAGCGATGTGTCAACAGGACGATCACCGACCTGTAGCCAGACAGTCCGGAGCCCGTGAAGACGCTCGGGTCCTCCGTCACGTCTACCGCAAATCCATGCTGAGCACCCAGAGCTTGAACGGCGGCGATCGCATCCGGTATCGAGTCGTGACGGAAGCCGGCCGTTCGCCAGAAAGCCAGCACGCGATAGCGGGGCGTTGCCGTTGGGCACTCGTCGCTGCGGCGCTATGTGGGCCCAGTTGCGAAAACGCGGGTCCCGCGGCAGCCGCCAGGAGCCGCCTGCGGTCGTTGGGCGCATCCGCTCGGCAACGCTTGCGGGTTGAGCCCAGGACGCCAGAACGCGGCCGGCGAGAGGCTCAGCCGAGCTGGGATGGCCGCTCCAGGTAGCGGGTATCCTGGCGTGCGGCGAAACCGAATTTCTCGTACAGGCCGCGGGCGTCGCGGGTGTGCAACATCCACAGGAAGCGGGCACCTGGGCCTTCGTCGATCATCTCGCGCACCAGACGGACTCCGAGGCCTCGGCCGCGGTGGGCTGGGAGGACGAATACGTCGGCCAGGTAGGCGAAGGCGAAGCCGTCGGAGAAGGCACGGGCAAAGCCGACCATGGCGCCGCTGCCGTGTTCGTAGGCGCCAACCACACGCCACGCTGTGCGGACCTGTTGCTCGACAATCTCCCGCGATCGCCAGCGGCCCCAGTAGGCCTCGGTCGAGAGATAGCCCCAGACGACTTCGAGATCGACGCGGTCGCGCGCGTCATCTATCTCGTAGAGTGGTGTCCCCGCGCTGACCATCTAGCAGTAGTATTCTGGCGCAGCTGGCCGCGCGGTGACGACTTCAAGCGACGAAACTCAG
>CBJLVJ010000602.1:0-3079 GCA_966426465.1 uncultured bacterium
GCCGAAACCGACCGCGGCCGCCGCGCCCACGACGGCCGCCGCGCCGACCACCGTTGTCGCGCCGACCACCGCTGCCGCGCCGACCACCGCTGCCGCGGCAGCTACCGCTGCTCCGGCGGCGCCGAAGCCTGCCAACGCGCCGCTCCAGAAGCTCGCCGTCGGCTACAGCAACGTCTCGGCAGACGACCTTGCCAGCTGGGTAGCCAAGGAAGCCGACATCTATGCCCAGAACGGGCTCGACGTCGACCTGCAGCTGGTCGCCGGCGGCTCCAAGACGACGGCCGCGCTGCTGTCCGGCCAGGAAGACCTGACCCTCCAGGGCGGCGGCGAGGTGCTCAGCGCCAGCGCATCAGGCGCCGACCTGGTCGTGCTGGCATCGGTCGCGCCGGTCTATCCGTATCTGTTCGAGGTCAGCGCCGATATCAAAACGATCGACGACCTGCGCGGCAAAAAGGTTGGCGTGAGCAGCGCGGGCGGCTCGGCCGACATCGCCTCACGTGTCATCATCAAAAAGCAAGGACTCGACCCCGATACCGACGTGAGCTTCGTGCCCGTCGACTCGCACGCCAATCGAACCGCGGCGCTGATCAGCGGCGCGATCCAGGCCGGCGTCGACGATCCGCCGGATTCGTACGCGGTCGAGCGCCAGGGCCTGCACCCGCTGTTCGATCTGGCCGCGCTGAAGCTGCCCGCCGCGAACACGGTCCTGGTCGGCCAGCGCGCATGGGTCAGCGCCAACCGCGAAACCACGCAGAAGTTTGTCGACTCGCTGGTGCTGGGCATCGCTCGGATGAAGGCGGACAAGCCATTTACCGTCGGCGTCTTGAAGAAGTACTTCCAATCCGACGACGAAGCCGCGATGAGCGGCGCCTACGACTTCTTTACCCGAGAGGTCACGCCGAGCGTGCCGATGCCGCGGCCCGAGCAGTTTGCCGATGCTATCGCCATCCTTGGCGACAAGAACGAAAAGATCAAAGGCGTCGACGTGAGCCACATCGTCGATCCCAGCTTCGTCCAGAGCGCAGTCGATCGTGGCCTCGCCGCGCAGTAGTGGCTGATGGCATCGTCGCGCTGGATAGCCGATCGGCGGCGCTTGGCGAGCTGGTCGCGCCGGCGGCGCCGCGTTCGCGCTACGGCTCGGACCTGATCGTCGATCTGCTCAAACAGTTCGAGATCCCGTACGCCGCGTTGAACCCGGGCGCGAGCTACCGCGGGCTGCACGATTCCCTGGTCAACTACGGCGGCAACACCATGCCCGAGATGATCCTGTGCCAGCACGAGGAGATCGCCGTCGGTATGGCGCACGGCTTCGCCAAGGCCAGCCATCGACCGATGGCCGCGATCGTCCACGACGTGGTTGGCCTGCTGCACTCCTGCATGGCCATCTACTACGCCTATATCGATCGGGCACCGGTGCTCGTCCTCGGCGCCACCGGCCCGATGAATGAGGCCAAACGACGCCCGCGCATCGACTGGATTCATACCGCCAACATCCAGGGCAACGCCGTCCGCGATTACACCAAGTGGGACGATCAGCCCAGCTCGGCCGACGGCATTCCCACCTCGTTTGCGCGCGGGTACCGCGTGGCGATGACCGAGCCGCAGGGGCCGGTGTACCTGTGCTACGACGCCCAGTTGCAGGAGGACCCGCTCGAGCGCGAGGTGCGCCTGCCCTCGCCCGACGCGACACGCGTGCCGACGCGCATGGCGGCCGATCCGGCCGCCCTGGACCGCCTGGCCGAGATGCTGGTGCAGGCGGAGCGGCCGGTCATCCTGGTGGAGTACCTGGGCCGCGATCACACCGCGGTGCCGGAGCTGATTCGCCTGGCCGAGACGCTGGCCATTCCCGTCGTGGACGGGCGCGCACGCCACAACTTTCCGACGAATCATCCGCTGAACCTGACGCACACCACTGTGCTCGAGGACGCCGACCTTCTGCTCGCGCTCGACGTGCGCGATCTCGAGCGACCGACAACCCGGCTGGAGAGCGCCACGCGCCAGGTTCGCTCGCGTCTACCGGCGAACTGCGTGTTCGCCGAAATTGGTTTCGCCGATCTCGAGCTCAGCAGCTGGTCGCTGGATTACGGCCGCTACCAGGAAACGACACTGTCGATCCTGGCCGATACCTCGCTGGCCGTGCCAGCGCTGGCCGACCTGGTCGCCGAGCGCGTGGCGACCAGCCCTTCGAGACAGCAAGCGGTGGCCGCTCGGCGCGCCGAGCTCGGCGTGCGGCACGCCGCCGCCCGCGCACGCTGGCAGGAGGAAGCCCGCCGCGATTGGGACGCCGCGCCGATGACCACGGGTCGGCTGGCCCTCGAGATCTGGGACGCCATCAAGGACGAAGACTGGGTGCTGACGGCCAACACGCTGCGTGACTGGGTGCCGAAGCTGTGGGACGTGGACCAGTGGTATCGCCACCCCGGCAAGGAGCTTGGCACGGCAACGCAGATCGGCATTTCGCTGGGTGTTGCGCTGGCTCACAAGGGCAGCGGTCGGCTCGTGGTGGACATTGCCCCCGATGGCGACCTGATGTTCGACGTGGGCGCGCTGTGGGTCGCGGCCAAGCACGAGATCCCGATGCTGGTGGTCATGTTCAACAACCGCGCGTATTACAACGACTGGGAGCACCAGATCCGCATGGCGCGCGTGCGCGGCACGCCGCTCGAGCGGGCCAATATCGGCATGGACATGCGCGGTCCAGCGCCCGACTTCGCGGGCCTTGCCCGCGCCATGGGCTGGTATGCCGAAGGCCCGATCGAAGACGGCCGCGAGCTTGGCCCAGCCCTGCGCCGCGCCATCGCCCAGGTCAAAGATGGCAAGCCCGCCCTGGTGGACTCGATCACGAGGTTCCGATGAACGATGCGCGTTATCTGATCGATACGTATCTGGACTTTATTCACGCCGAGGGCGTGCCTATCGCCGAAGGCTTTGGGCTGAACCTGCTGTCGCTCGAGACGCGGCCGTGGGCGCGCATGGGACCGGTCAATGGCTCGTATGCGCTCACGAGCGGTCGGGGCGACTTCATCGACATGTACGTCCTCGACATCCCACCCGGCCGTGCCACCGACCCACAAAAACA
>CBJLVJ010000603.1:0-3078 GCA_966426465.1 uncultured bacterium
ACCTGGCCCGGCAGCTCGCGGCCCAGGATCTCCTGGGCCAGACGCGCTACTGTGATGAGCCGTTCCAGGTCTATGCCCGTTGCCATGCCCATCTCGTGAAGCATGTGTACGGTGTCCTCGGTGGAAATGTTGCCCGCTGCTTGAGGTGCGAAGGGACACCCGCCAATGCCGGCGACACTGGCATCGAAGGTCGTCACGCCGGCGCGCAAGCCTGCTACGACATTCGCCAGACCCATGCCGCGTGTGTTGTGCAGGTGCAAGCCAAATCCGACGCGGTCACCCCAGCGCTGCAGCACGCGGCTTACCGTACGCTCGATCTGCGCCGGGTTGGCCATGCCAGTGGTATCAGCCAGCATCAGCTCTGAGAAGCCCATCTCGATGAACCGTTCCACGACCCCGAACAGCCGCGATTCGGGGATGTCGCCCTCATACGGACAGCCGAACGCCGTGCCAATGGCGCCGACGCTTGACACGCCCCGCGCCTCCGCGAGCCGCTTGATCTGGGCGAACTGCGCCAGGCTCGCATCCACACTCATGCGCACGTTCTTCTGATTGAATGCTTCGCTGGCGGTCACCACAACGAGGATGGCGTCGACTCCGGCCGCCAGGGCGTCCTCGGCGCCACGTATGTTCGGCACGAGCGCCTCATAGCTGACCCCGGCGCGGCGCCGAACGCGCGCCATGACCTCGGCGGCATCCGCCATCTGCGGCACCGCTCGAGGGTTCACGAACGAGGTTGCCTCGATACGCCGCAGGCCGGTGTCGGCCAGCGCTTCGAGCAACTCGACCTTGCGCGGCGTGTCGATGAACGCGCCCAGGCTCTGGATGCCGTCGCGCGTGCCAACTTCTCGGACGGTGATCACGGGCTGACCGGCCGCTTGTTGAGGAACGCGCTTACCGCCTGGTGGTGCTCATCGGTGGTGTAGCAGATCGCCTGGGCCTGCGCGCCGAGCGCAAAGGCCTGATCCATGGTCAGCTCGAACGTCTGGTCGAGGATGGCCTTGCTCAAAGCCAGCGCCGTGCCCGCACTCTTGCCCAGATCGGCCGCCCACGCCACCGATTCGGCGAGCAGGCTCTCGGCGGAAACGACGCGATCGGCCAGCCCGATGCGCAGCGCCTCGTCGGCCATGACGCGCCGCGCGGAAAAGATGAGCTCCTTCGCGCGGGGCAAGCCTACCCGTCGCGGCAGGAAGTACAGCCCGCCGCCGTCGGGGATCAGACCGCGCTGAACGTAGCTCATGGTGAAGAACGCCAGCTCAGAAGCGATGATGAAGTCGCAACACAGCGCCAGGTCCATGCCCAGGCCGGCCGCCGCGCCGTTGACCGCCGCCACGGTCGGCTTTTCGAGCGCATGCAGCGCGTCGACTGTCGCGTGCAGCCGGCGCTGTCTGAGCCAGCCGCTTCCGCCAAGCTCACCAGGAGGCGCGCCCAGGCGCTGCTTCATTGCCGCGATATCGCCGCCCGCGCAGAAAGCCGGACCGTTGCCAGTCAGCACCAGGGCCGTGATGTCCGGGTCGTTGGCGGCGCGGCCCAGGATTTCCTCCAGCTCCGAGCGTGTGAGCTCGTCGACGGCATTGCGCACATTGGGACGGTTGAAAGTGGCTACCGCCACGCCCGAATCGATCTTGAGCTCAACCCGTCGACCCTCTTCCACAGCCCCGCAGCTTACTCGGACCAAACGCCGCGTGCTACCAATGGGCGCATGCGCTACGGCTATTTCATGATGCCGATGCACGCGCCCGGCTCGGATCCCAGCGTCACGTTGCAAACCGACCTGTCGCAGGTCGAGCGCCTCGACGAGCTCGGATTCGACGAGGCCTGGATTGGCGAACACTTCACCGCGGAGTGGGAGAACATTCCCGCGCCAGACATCTTCATTGGCGCGGCGCTGCAGCGCACCCGCGCGATCAAGCTCGGCACGGGCGTGAGCTGCCTGCCCAACCACAACCCCTTCCATCTTGCCCACCGCGTCGCCATGCTCGACCATCTGGCGCGCGGCCGTTTTTTCTGGGGTATCGGCTCAGGTGGATTTCCGGGCGACTTCGAGGTGGTCGGCATCGATCCAACCACCGGCATCCAGCGCCAGGTCTCGATCGACACCGTGGACGCCGTCCTGGAGCTGTGGGACCAGCCGCGGCCCGGCGCCTATAGCCAGCACGGCTGGAGCTTTCACGTGCCGGAGTACGACCCGCGCATTCAGAAGCACGTCCACCTGAAGCCGTACCAGCGTCCGCACCCGCCGATCGCGGTGGCCGGGGTCACCGAAAAGTCAGAGACGCTGACGCTGGCTGGCGAGCGCGGCTGGATCCCGATGAGCATCAACTTCGTCACGCCGCGCGTTCTGCGATCGCACTGGGACAGCATCGCGGCTGGCGCGGCCCGAGCGGGCCGCATGGCCGACCGCCTCGAGTGGCGCGTGTGCCGCGCCGTGCATGTGGCCGAGACCGACGAGCAGGCCCGCCGCGAGGCTCTCGATGGGGTACTCGGGCGTGACTACGGTGAGTATTTTCTGCCGCTCCTGTCGCTCACGCGTGGGCTGAACGGGCTCAAGATGGAAGCGTCAATGCCCGATTCGGCGGTCACGCTCGAGTATCTCTGCGACAACGTGTGGCTGGTCGGCAGCCCTGACACAGTGGCTCGCAAGATCCGCGAGCTGCACGCCGAGGTGGGCGGCTTCGGCGGCCTGCTGATTGGCGCCACCGACTGGCCCGATGCCGCGGTCTGGGACCGGTCGATGCGCCTGTTCGCGACCGAGGTTGCCCCACGCGTGGCCGACCTCGGCGCCGTCACGGCTGCCTGATTGAGTACCCATCGACTTGCCGGCTATGTCAAGACAGCTGGCATGTCGGCGGGGGTCATCGGCGATAGCCCGCTCTTCCTGCTCGAGTACGCGCTCCGCCTGTTGCGCGTGCTGGTGCTGCTGTCGCTGTGGCGCATCATCCTCGAAGGGCGACCTCCGGCCGCCGGTATGCCGCTCGGCGCCGTGCTCACCTATACGCTCATCGGCGAGGTGTTCGCTCTGCAGTTGGACGTCCGCACCACGCTCAGGGATGCCTTCTGGGAGGGCACGCTGGTCGT
>CBJLVJ010000604.1:0-3071 GCA_966426465.1 uncultured bacterium
TGGACCTGCTCCGGGGCCATGTAGTCCGGCGTGCCGCAGCCCGACGTCAGTCGCCGAAACGTCAGACGTCGCGCTCCCTGGAGAAGGGCGATGCCGAAGTCGACCAGCTTCACCGTTCCATCGGCCTCGATCAGGATGTTTTCCGGCTTGAGGTCGCGGTGGACCACGCCATGCTCGTGGCAGTACTGCAGCGCGTCGGCGAGCTGAGCGGTGATGCGCACCGCCTCGTCCACCGACAGAGGAGCGTGCTCGCGCAGATACTCGCGCAGCAGCGTGCCGTCGACGTACTCCAGCACCAGGTAGGGCGCCACGCCACCGTCGAGCCGACCTTCCTCGAGCAGCTCCTGAATGTTGGGGTGGTGCAGGCGCTTACCGATCTCCAGCTCGCGCTGGTAGCGACTGAACGTGGCCGGATCGCCGATCAGGCTGGAGAATGGGATTTTGAGCACGACTAGTCGCCCACTGGCGCGATCGAGTGCCTTGTAGGCGTCGTTCATGCCCCCCTGGCCGAGGCTCTCGAGGATCTGGTACTTGTCGTTGACCGTCTGACCGGCTTCGTAGCGCATGCTGCCCAGGCGTCCTGCTGTCACGCCTGACCTCGTTGAAAAATACTCGACAGCCAGCCATTCCGACTGGGTTCCGCGACACGTGGCACCGCCAGGAGCCTGATGATCTGAACGCTGACGTTGTCGGAGCAATCCCGCGCCAGCGCGCGGTCGACCAGCTCGCGGCACGCGGCGGCTGGCGCGTGCCGGCCCAGCACGTCGGCCAGCTCGGCGTCGTCGACCTCCGACCACAGGCCATCACTCCACAGCAGGAGCTGGTCTCCTGCCGCGACCGGTTGGCGCCGGTAATCCGGCCGCGGGATCAGCCGACTGCCGAGGGTGCGGGTGAGTGTGTTTCGGCCGGGATGGTCACGCACCTTCTCGGGTTTGAGAATGCGCATGCGTACCAGCTCGGCGGCCTCGGAATGATCGGAGGTCACCTGGGTCAAGCGTCCGTCCCGCCAGTGGTACACACGGGAATCGCCCACGTGGGCGATGTAGGCCTGCGGGCCCGCGATAGCGACCGCCGAGAGCGTCGTCTCCATGGAGCGATACTCGGCATGGCGATGGGTCAGCTCGTGAATGCGCAGGTTGGCAGCCTGCACGGCCTGACGCAGAGCTGGCTCGATACGCGTCGGGCTGCTGGGCGAGAGGTACTCCTCGCCCAGCCTGGCCACCGCCGACGAGCTGGCGACTTCACCGGCGTTGTGGCCGCCGAGGCCATCGGCGACCACATACAGATACCCTTTGCGTTCCAACGCCAGCGGGTCCGAAGGCGCAAAGCTGCCGATAGTGTCCTCGTTTGTGTCGCGATGCGGTCCCGCGTCGGTGAGCCCGCTAGCTTCGAGCTCCAGCGGCAAGAGCTAGTGTCGATCGTGACCTACGCGGCGGCCTTTGTCTGGGGCATGAGCGCCCGGCCGGTGCGGCGGTTCGAGACCACCACGTAGATCCCGCTGACCACTGCCCACACCGCGGCGAAGCCCAGCGCGATCAGTGATTCCGTCTGGCTGTCGCCGCCACCAACGATGCCGACGCCGAGGATGGTGATCAGCATCACCAGGTTGGCGAGCAGACCCAGACCCGGAATGACCAGGTGCTTGAACCAGTTGAAGTCGGGCCGCGACGCGAAGGCAATGATCGCCCACAAGCACGTCAGCGCGTAGAGGACGAACGTGCCGAAGTTGGATGCGAGCGTGATGCCCGTGAGCGTCACCACCGAGACCACGCCGAGCACGCCGATGAGCGCCGAAACCGCGATCATCACGTACACCGCCATGTGCGGCGTGACGTACCTGCCGTGCAGCAGGCTGAGCGGCTCTGGCATCTCCTTGTCCTGGGCCATGGCGAAGGTGATGCGCACGCCCGTGTTCATGGCCGACAGGGTGGTGCCCAGAATGGCCAGCGCGACGGTGAGCGCGATCACGATCATCAGGCCGAAGCCGAAGCCGCCCAACAGCGAGTCGCCGATCAGGCGGATCAGGTCGCCCATGGGCGCGCTCGAAGCGGCTGCCGCATCAAGCCCGGTCACGGCCGTGCCGTCCGCGGCGGTGCCGGTGAGCTTGTCGGACAGAGCGAAGTTCGCGGCGAAGTATTCGATCAGATAGGCGAACAGGCCCTGGATGACCAGCGCGATGATGACCGCGCGCGGAACGTCGCGGCGGGCGTTCTTCGCCTCGGCGCCAAATGCCGTGCAGGATTCGAAGCCGACCAGGATCAGGATCGCCACGGTCGACTGCATCAGCACGTTGATCAGGTTGTGCGGCAGGACGACTGAGGCGGCCGAGGGATGGACGAACTCGGCCTGGTCCGGGTTGGCGAAGCGGTACCAGATCGCCAGCGCCGAGAAGCCGACGAGCGCCACCAGCTGGATGACGTTGATGACCAGCGCGGTCATGGTCGAGCCGTTGACCCCGCGCAGGGCGATCGAGCCAACCAGCAGCGAGAACAGGACGGCGATCACCATCTGGGCCGGCACGCCCACGTCGATGCCGAACTGGCCAAGGATGTACGAGATCAGGATGGCCATGAAGGCGACCATGACGCCCGGGTACACCCAGTAGAACAGGTGCGCCGCCCAGCCCGTCACCAGCTTGGCCAGGCGCGCCCAGCGGTGATGCCTTGCCTCGCTCTTGTCGACGAACGCCTTTTCGGCGAAGTAGTAGCAGGAGCCGCTACCCGCCTCGGGGTAGACCCGCGCTAGCTCTGAGTACGACAGCGCGGTCATGAACGCCAGCACGAGCGCGAACACGATGCCTGGCCAGATGTCGAGCGCGGTCGACGCGGTGCCGCCGGGGACCGTCTGGGCGGCCTGAATCTGAAGTGTGATCCACAGGAAAGCGCCTGGCGCAATGAGCGCCATGGCGTTCACCGTCACGCCCGTCAAGCCGAGCGTGGGTCGCATTCCTGTACTGGTCGATGAGGTCTCCGCGGTTGCCACCTCTTTAGAGTCTCCTTTGAGCATTCAAGCGGTGTGCACAGCCTAAAACGTGAGTAGCTGCTGGAGTCAGAGTCAGCTCACACAAAGAC
>CBJLVJ010000605.1:0-3052 GCA_966426465.1 uncultured bacterium
TCTGAGCCGGGCACGAGGCGCATCCCTGGGTGGAGTCTAGCGTTGTCCAAGCGCGAGACTCCACCCCGTTTGGGAGAGCGGCTCCGGAGGCCAGGGCCAGCATAGGCACGGGTGTGCGAGGTGTCGTGCGCACAACCCCGTATTGTTTACCCCCACCTGTACGCACATTTGGCCTGGACCCCGACGCGGCCTGTCAGCGCTGTTCCTCGCCGGCCAGTCGGCGGTAGTAGGCAGCGCGGCGCAGGGTGATCAGGTTCGAGAGCTCGAGTCCACCCAGGCCGAAGCGGCGCAGCGCGTGGCGGATCACCTCCTGGCCGGCCTCGAACTCGGGCTGCACCACCTCGGCCGCGCCCGCCTTTCGCAGGCGGTCCAGGTCGGCCAGGTCGCCGCCGCGAGCTACCACGTCCAGCCGCGGGTTCAATGCCCGCGCATGCTTCGTCGCCAGCTCAGCCGCATTGGCGTCCGGCATCAAGATGGCCAGGAGACGCGCCCGCTCGAGGTGGGCGTGCTCCAGCACGGCGGGATTGGAAGCGTCGCCGTAGATCACCGGTACCCGGTTAGCTCGCAGGCGGCGGGCGACGTCCGGGTTGTACTCGATCACCAGATAGTGGATGCCACGCGCATCGAGCGCCTGGGCAAGCTCGCGCCCGATTCCCCCGTACCCGCAGATCACCGCGTGGTGCCTCAGACCTTCCACCGCCTCGGTCGATTCGGCCGGCTCCGCGAACGCGCGTCGCACGCCAGGAATGTGGCGAAGCCCGCTGAGCAGGAACGGCGCGGCCCGAATCAACGACGGCGTGAGCACGATCGTCACCAGCGCCGTCGCCAGGGTCAAATCGAACACTACGGACGGAATTGCCCCACCTTCGACGCCCACGCGCGCCAGCACGAACGAGAACTCGCCGATCTGCGCCAGACTGAGACCGGCGAGCACTGCGACACGGCCGGGCATGCCCAGAAGCAGCACGATGGTCGCCGCGATGACCGCCTTGGCGATCACCACGATCGCGCTCAGTGCGGCCACCAGTCCCGCTTCGCTGAGCAGCGTGCGCGGATCGATCAGCAAACCGACGGAGACGAAGAAGAGCGAGGCGAACAGGTCGCGCAATGGCAGCACTTCGGCCACGACCTGGCGGCGGTACTCCGACTCGGCGACCACCAGGCCCGCCAGGAAGGCGCCGAACGCGAGCGATAGACCCGCGAACTGGGTGACCAGCGCGGTACCCAGGGCCAGCGCGACCACGCCGAGCAAGAACAGCTCGCGCGTGTTGGTGATCGCGGCGCGGCCCAGCGCGATCGGCACCAGGCGGATACCGATGAAATACGCTCCAAGCAAGACCCCGCCAGCTTTCAGCGCCGCGAGCGCCAGGTCCATCAACACGGTTTGACTGCCACCGGCGATGGCAGGCAATGCGACCACCATCGGCACGACCGCCAGATCCTGGGCGATCAGCATGCCGAGCGCAACGCGTCCGTGCAGCGCACCCAGCTCGCCACGGTCCAGCAGGACCTTCAGCGCGACCACCGTGCTGGAGAGTGCGAGCAGCGCTCCGAGAAAGACACCCTGGCTTACGCTCAGGCCGAGCATGGGCGCGAGGAGCGGTCCGACGCCCATCGTGCACACCAGCTGCAGCGCGCCACCGATCGTGCCGACTCGGCCGATGCGCCGCAGCTCGGGCAGTGATACTTCGGCGCCGAGCGCAAACATCAGCAGGGCGACGCCGATCTCAGCCAGCACCTGTACGGAATGGGTGCTGGCCGTCGGACCCGGCGTGAACGGTCCGATCGCGACGCCGGCCAGCAGGTAGCCCAGGATGACCGGCTGCCCCAGGCGGTGCGCGAGCGTGCCACCGACGAACGCCGCCAGCACCGCCAGCACCAGGTCGATCAGGAGCTGCAGGTCCGGCATGGGGCCATGCTACTCACGATCCGATTGGCACTCGTCCAGCAGCTTGCCGGGCGCGCGCTTTCGGCCGTACCGCAGCGTGGCCGGGTGGACGTTGGGCCGTCGGGGCCGGTCCTATGTAAGGGTGAACGATGTGGTCAAGACCAGGGACATCAAGCGCCCGCCACGCGCGCTGATCGACTCGCTCAGCAGCATTGGCAGTGCGACCGCCTCCGGTGAGCTCAAGCGGCTCGGTATCCGCAACGCCTTCATTCAGGGTCCGGTGTGTATGACGCCCGGCGTGTCAATCGTTGGACCCGCCCTGACGCTCCAGTTCATGCCACTGCGGGAAGACCTGTACCCGGAGGCCGAGTACGTCGAACCCGAACGCCAGCTGCACCGCCACGTGCTCTACCACACCCGTAAGGGCGACATCGTGGTGGTCGACGCGCGCGCCGACATGACCAGCGGCGTGTTCGGCGCGATGATGATGACCTACTTTCGCGGACGCGGCGGACTTGGCGTGGTGATCGATGGCTGCATTCGTGATTCAGCGGAAATCAAACAACTCGGGCTGGGTCTGTGGCTACGCGGGGTCACGCCCAATTTTCATACTCAGACCGGTATTTTCCCGTTCGCCGTCAATGTTCCGATTGCGTGTGGCGGCGTCACGGTGATGCCTGGTGACCTGATCGTGGCCGACGACGACGGAGCGGTGGCGGTGCCCATTCAGCTCGCGCCGGAGCTGGCCCGCAAGGCTTCCGAGCACGTCGAGTGGGAGGAGTTCAGTCGTACACGCCTGGCCGCCGGCGGCGACCTTCGCAAGTACTACCCCCTCAGCGACGAGGCCCGCGGCGAGTACCTCGCCTGGCGGTCCGGCCAGGAGCGCTAGTCGGGCGTCGCGTAGACCGCCTCGCGCAGGCCTCGTATGTAGCCGATGGCGTACAGGCGACCGAAAGACGAATAGCCGGGGCGGTCGTTGTGATCGCCCTCGACCGTAGGCACGTGATCGGGCCGCAGCACGCCCTGGAAGCCGATGTCGCGGTAGGCGCGCATGCACGCCAGCAGATCGGTTTGGCCGTCGTCGTGCCAGGTTTCCTCGAACTTCTCAGGCGTACCGCGGACGTCGCGGAAGTGGACGAAGAAAATCTTGCCCTGGCGTCCGAA
>CBJLVJ010000606.1:0-3052 GCA_966426465.1 uncultured bacterium
CGTCGTGCAGGCGCGCTTCCGGGCGGCGTACGGCTTCGCTTCCGACGCCCTACCCAGCCAGCACTACCTTACGCCGGCCCACCTCGAGCGGGTCGGGCGGGAGCTGGGTATCGCATGGCAGGTGCACCAGCCCACGCTCGACTGGCGCTCGTCGGTCGGTCGAACGCTGGGCGGCCTGCGCGCCCGCCGCGAGCCCGCGCGTTTCCCGGTGATCGTGGGCAGATGCCCGTGACGCGCGTCTCGCCCGTCGAAACGCTCAGACGGCAGGCCACGCGGTCGACGCACCGCATCTACAGCCTGCCGCAGCTGGTGCTCATGCCACACAGCCGCTGTAACTGCCGCTGTGTGATGTGCGACATCTGGCAGGCCAACTCCGACAAGCGCGAGCTGAGTCGCGAGGACATCGAGCGCCAGATGCCCTCCTTGCGCGACCTGCACGTACAGCGCGTGGTGCTCTCAGGTGGCGAGGCGCTGATGCACCAGAACCTGTGGCTGCTGTGCGAGCTGCTGCGCGAGCTGAACGACGAGCTGGCCATCACGCTCCTGTCGACCGGGCTGTTGCTGAAGGTGTTCGCCGCCGACGTCGTCAAGTGGTGCGACGAAGTCATCGTCTCGGTCGACGGCAGTCGCGCCGTGCACGACTCGATCCGTCGCGTGCCGCGGGCCTTCGATCGTCTGGCGGAGGGCATAGCTGCCCTGCGCGCCATACGGCCAGGCTATCCGGTGAGCGCGCGGTGCGTGCTGCAGCGCAATAATTTCCGTGACTTGCCCAACATCATCGCCGCAGCGCACGAGATCGGACTGAATCGCATCTCGTTCATGTCCGCCGACGTCTCGTCCACCGCGTTCAATCGACCCGAGCCGTGGCAGGAGCCGCGTATCGCCGAAGTGGCGCTCGACCGTGCCGAGACCGCCGAGTTCGCGGCGCTGGTGGAGGACACGATCCGGCGTTTCGCGGCTGACTTCGAAAGCGGCTTCGTTTCTGAAAACCCGCGCAAACTGCGCCGGTTACCCCAGTACTACGCCGCGTTGAACGGCCTCGGCGCGTTGCCCGAAACCGTGTGCAACGCGCCATGGGTCTCGTCGGTGGTCGAGGCCGACGGCACCGTGCGACCGTGCTTCTTTCATCGATCGCTGGGCAACATCCACGAGCAGTCACTGGAAGCGATCCTCAATTCGCCGGAGGCGATCGCCTTCCGTCGCAACCTGGATGTGAAGACGAATCCGATCTGCAAAGCGTGCGTGTGCACGCTGTCCCTCGGCCGAAGGTCCCCCGCCTGAGCGTCTCCGTCGCGTACGACGCGATCGCCGCCAGCTACGACGAGCAGGTACGCGGCGACGACTGGATGCGGCGCGCGCTGCACGCCCACTACGCTCGGGCATTCCAGCCGGGTCAACGGGTGCTCGACGTGGGCTGCGGCACGGGTATCGACGCCATCGCCCTGGCGCGTCTGGGCGTGAGCGTGGTCGGCATCGACGGCTCGGCCGCGATGATCCAGCGGCTCAACGAAAAAGTGGCCGCGGGCGATCTCACGAGCCTGATCCAAACACGTGTATTAAGGATTCAGGATCTGGCTGACCTCGCCGGGCAGCGCTTTGACGGCGCCGTCTCGGCGTTCGCCAGCCTGAGCTCGTTGCCCGATCTGGCTGGCTTTGCCCGCGACGCGGCGCGGTTGGTCCGCCCCGGTGGTCGCCTGGTCCTGCACCTGCTGAACCGCTTCAGCCTGTGGGAGTTCCTGGGCTACGTGGCCCGGCAGGACTTTGCGTCGGCATCTCGGGTTGGGCACGTGCGGCAGCGCACATTCGTGATCGGTGGACAACCCGTCCTGCACAGCGTGTACTTCGCCGACGAGGCGTACCGCCGCTTCTTCGCCACATCCTTTCGACGACAAGATACTTACAGTCTGGGCGCCCTGCGCCCGCCCCACACCGTGCGGCGACTACCGGCTCGGCTGATCAACGCCCTCGAGTGGCTCGACGTGCGCGCCGGCCGCTGGCCAGTAGTCCGCGACGCCGGCCGCTTCTTTGTGCTGGACCTGGAGCGGCTTACCTAGACCTGGATAGAGCGTGCCGAGTACGAGCGCGGCGCCGACCACTCTGGCCAGAAACCGGGCGGCAATGGCGCCCAGCGCGCCGTAGGCTGGGATCAAGCTGAGCGCCACGACTACCAGCGTCAGGGCGCGCACCGCGTCCGCCGCCGCAAGCACTCGGGGCTGCCGATACGCGAGTGGCAGCAGCAGCAACGGCGTCACGAACACGTCAAAAATTGCCACCAGCACGAGCAGGCGAAAAAACACGGCCGCCTGTGCGAAATCGGCGCCGTACACGAGGACAATGAGTGGTTCCGCGATCGGAATCAGCACCGCCAGGCCGAGCGCGATGAGGCCGCTGCGCACCAGCCCGCGGCGGACATACGCCGCGACCTTTGCGCGCTGGTCCAGCACGGCGACGCCCGGCAGCAGCACGGTGTACAGGCTGGTGTTGACGACGTCGGCCTTGGAGGCCAGGTTGAGCGCCAGCGCGTACGCGCCAACCAGGGGTAGCGCCGCCCAGCGGTTGAGCAGCAGGACCTCGGCGTTGGCGGTCAGCATCGCAAACAGGCTGGCCAGCCACAGCCAGCGCCCGGTACGGAACAACAGCCGCGCCTCATCCTGGATGCCGCGTGCGGTCGGCGCTTTGAGTGACCAGCCTCTGGGCAACAGCCGTCGGCCGAGGCCGAAGGCTGCCAGCGACGTGCCGATGCCGAGCACAATCAGCGCTGCCAGCAGGTCCAGCCGTCCCATCAGCGCCAGCATCAACGCCAGAGCAGCGGTCAGCCCGGTGTTGAGCAGGGTCAGCGACGACATGCGCCCGAAAGCGCCGGTCGCCTGCAGCATGGCGCTGACGCCACCGCTCGCGGCGGTCGCGACGATGCCAACCAGAGCCCAGCGCAGCAGGCCGTCGTCGACGTGCAGAAGGTAGGTCGAGATCTGAGGCGCCAGCAGGCAGCCCACCCCCACCACGGCCGCGGCCACAGCCAGGCGCAGCCACCAGAACGCCCGGGCGCGCTGCA
>CBJLVJ010000607.1:0-3047 GCA_966426465.1 uncultured bacterium
CGGCCAGCAGCGTCCGCTGATGCGTGTCCGGCACGTTGATGACGTGGCTGATGCGGAGTCGGCGCAGCTCCTCCACAATCGCGCTGGCCGACACCGGAACGGCCACCGGACCGCGTGCTTCGATCATCGCGGCTTAGCCTACAACCGCTCAGCCGCGCTGCACGAGCACGATCCCGAGCGCCACCGCGACCAGGCCCGCCAGGTCGCCCGCGCCGATCGTTTCGCCCAGGAACAGTGCGCCGAAGGCCAGCCCGAAAATCGGTGTCAGGAAGTAGAACGCCGACACGCGACTCGCCGCGCCACGCGACAACAGCCAGAACCACATCAACGACGCGCCCACACTCAGCACCACTACCAGGTAGATGAACGACCACGCCACTGGCGGCGTGAGCTCCACCGCGGGTGCTCCGCTGAGTAGCGCCGCGACAGGCACCAGCGCCAGGCCGGCCGCCAGCAGTTGAATCGTGTTGATCGCCAGCAGGTCGGTCGAGCCGCGCGCGCGCTTGAACAGGATGGTCGAGGCGACGTTGGATACGACTCCCACAAATGCCAGCCCGACTTCTGATGGTCGTGCGCTGGCGCTGCCTGTGCGCGCCAGCATGACGCCGAGGACACCGCCAAAACCGAGCGCCAGTCCCAGGATCTTCCGCCCGCTCAACGGCTCACCGAGCAGCCGCGGGGCGATCAGCGCCAGGATCAGCGGGTTGGTGCTGGCCACGATCGAGCCGATCCCCGCGGCCAGCCCGCGGCTCAGAGCCAGGTAGGTCAAGCCCAGATAGGCCGCGTTGGCGAGCACGCCCAGTGCGGCGTACGCGCGCCAGTCCGACACGCGGGCGGGAAACGGCCGGTGCAGCGCCAGCGCGACGCCGCCCATCAGCAGTCCAGCCGCCAGAAAGCGCGCGACCAGGAACCACAGCGGCGCCATGGCCGTCGCGCCGATCTGGCTCGGCACGTATGCCGAGGCCCACAGCACCACAGAGAACACCGCCAGCGGCGTGGCCACGCCGCCCCCTAGCCGCCGCGCGCGTGCGCTGTAAGCATGCCTCCGCTGGCCCGCCACCACGCCATACACCCTACCGGGCCGCCGTCGAAAGCCGCCACGCCATGGGCAGCGCCGGCGATATATCGACAGCGTGGGTCGCCCTAGCGCCTATTATTCGTGGCCATGCGCCGGCCGCCTAACCCGCGCCAGTCGCGTCGAAGTGCCCAGGGCGCCCCACGGCCGGGTCGGCCGAGCTTCGCCACGCTCGTCCGCGCGGTGCGCTATATCGGCCGCCATCGCCGGCTGGCGCTCCTGGCGTACGGCTCGTTGTTCATCGCCACGGCCGCTCAGCTGCTCGTGCCGCAGCTGGTGCGCGTGATCATCGACTCGGTCGTCGGCGGCGTCCAGGTCCAGGCCGATCGGGCCAGCGCCATCCAGGCGCTCGTCGGCGCGATGGTCGCCATCGTCCTGGTGGCAGGCGTGCGCGCCGTGTTCGCATTCAGCCAGCAGTACAACGCCGAGCGCATCTCGCAGAACGTCGCGTTCGATTTCCGCAATGAGCTGTTCGCGCGGATCCAGCGGCTGTCGTTCAGCTATCTCGATCGTAACCAGACCGGCCAGCTGATGATCCGTGCCACCGACGACGTCGAGAAGGTCCGCCTGTTCATCGGCCAGGGCCTGGTGCTGGCGTTGCAGTCGTTCGTGCTGCTGATCGCGACCCTGCTGGTGCTGTGGCTCAGCAATCCCGCGCTGACGCTGGTGATCGTGCCGATCCTGCCGCTCGCCTTCCTGGTGTTCATGACCTTTGGCGCAGTGGCCCAGCCGCTGTTCATGTCCGTCCAGGTACGCATGAGCGCCCTCAACACGGTGCTGCAGGAAAACGTCGCCGGACTCAAAGTCGTCCGCGCATTCGGTCGCGAGCCTGAGGAGCAGGCCCGTTTCGCGAGCGCCGCCGACGGGCTGCTCGGCGCCCAGCTGCGGGTGGCGCGCGCCTTCTCGTTCCTGTTTCCCATCGCGTTCCTGATCGCCAATCTCGGCCAGGCCGCCGTGCTGTACTTCGGCGGCCGCCAGATCATCGGCGGCACGCTCACCGTGGGCGAATGGCAGAAGTTCAGTCTGTACCTGGCGTACGTGTTCCTGCCGTTGGGCCAGCTGGGTTTCATCATCAACCTGATGTCGCAGGCGTCCGCCTCGGCCCAACGCATCTTCGAGATCCTCGACACGCGCAGCGAAATCGAGAACAGGCCGGGCGCCGTCGAGCTCGCAGCTGTCACCGGCCGCGTGCAGTTCGAGAACGTTACCTTCCGCTACTTCAAAGGCGGTGAGCCGGTCTTGAACGACGTCTCGTTCGAAGTCGAAGCGGGTCAGACGGTCGCGCTGCTGGGCGCCACCGGGAGCGGCAAGACGACCATCATCAACCTGCTGCCGCGCTTCTACGACGCGTCCGAGGGTCACGTGCGCGTGGACGGCCACGACGTGCGCGACGTCACCCTCGAAAGCCTGCGAGCGCAGATCGGCATCGTCCTCCAGGAAACCACGCTGTTCAGCGGCACCATCCGAGCCAACATCGCCTACGGTCGGCCGGATGCCGCACTGGACGAGATCGTCGCGGCCGCGCGCGCCGCCGCGGCGCACGACTTCATCATGGATTTCCCGCTTGGCTACGAGACGCCGGTTGGTGAACGTGGCTCGACGCTGAGCGGAGGCCAGAAGCAGCGCATCGCCATTGCCCGCGCGTTGCTGACCAATCCGCGCATCTTGATCCTCGACGATTCGACCAGCAGCGTGGACGTCGCCACCGAGTACCAGATCCAGCAAGCGCTCCAGCAGCTGATGGTTGGCCGCACGGCGTTTGTCATCGCCCAGCGCATCAGCACCGTGCGCAATGCCGACCTGATCCTGGTGCTGGACAGGGGCCGCGTTGCCGCCCGCGGTACCCACGCCGAGCTGCTCGAAACGTCCGAGATCTACGCCGACATCTACAGCTCGCAGCTCGTGGAGGATGCGCCCCTTGCCCTGAGCGACGGAGCCGTCGTGGGCCAGCCACAGGTCGTGCGATCGTGAG
>CBJLVJ010000608.1:0-3046 GCA_966426465.1 uncultured bacterium
AGGGCGCCGAGGCTGTAGCGGCGGAGGGTGGCCAGCCAGGCGACGCCGCGCTGCTGGTAAGTGCGCAGGGTGCCCTGGAAGCCTGCCGGCTGATCGGCGACTTCGGCTCGGGCGCCCTGGCGGATGTCCTCGAGCAGCTGCTCGATCCAGCCGCTGGCCTCCACGGCGGTCACCGGCACGCCGTCGAGCGACGCTGGGGCCAGGGCGGTCGACAGCGCTTCGGCCAGATCCATCCTGCCGGTCTGGTGTTTCTGAATGAAGGCCAGGGCGCGTTCGATCTGGTCTGGGCGCACCTCCACCCAGCGACCGCGCAGCTGCACCAGGGGCTCCTTCAGCTGGGCCAGCATCTCGAACTCTTCGCGGGTCAATGCCTGATCGCCGAGCGACAGCTGCCAGTCGTAGCTGACCAGGCTGTTGAAGCTGAGCATGCCCAGCCCATCTGTCTTCGACGGATCGGGCTCGCGCGGCGCGCGCAGCCGCAACCGCACGTTGAGGCGCGTGTCCAGTCCTGGCAGGAGCACGCCGAACCCGCTGGCCTTGAGCAGGAGGGCTTTGTCGCGCACCAGGTCGGCCGCCTCGCGGGTCGACAGCGCGCACGCCTGCGGCCGCGGCGTGCGCAAGCTGCCCTCAATAGGTGGAAACACGCGCGACGCGCGCCCCAGCGCCGCCAGCACGCGCTCCTGGGGCTGGTCGAAGCGACGCGTCAGGAAGCGCGCCGTTTGCCCGCGATGGCGCCAGACTTCCTCGACCGGCACCAGCAGGCTGGGGTCGTCGGTCGCCTGGAGGACGTACTCCAGCAGCCACGGCTTGTCCTGTTTGGCCGAGTCTTCGTCGGGCGGCACAAGTCGGAAGCACAGGCGGAAGGCGTCGTCAGTCTCGCTGTCCGCGGTCAGGTCGGTCCAGTGGCTCACCTGACGCCGCAGCGCCTGCGCTCCCTCGCCGTGGAGCTGGACGACGGCGTCGTCTCGGCACAGCGCACCAATCCACGCGCTCACGCTTGCCGGCAGCTGGCCAAGGTCGCCCGGCTGTGGGCGGGCCTGGCGAGCGACGCGGTCGATCGTCGCCGCCAGATAATCGGCGAGCGCCTCGCGCGGGGTAGCGCGCTTGGCGTCGGACTCCCACGTAAGCGCTACCGAAGCGCCCGGCATCGCTCGCTCGATGGTGCGCAGCGTGGCGCGGTCGCTCGAATCGTCGACCACTGGCGACCAGCGGCTCAGCAGCTGGTCATCGCGTGACTGCAAGCGCGGCAGAAAGCGCTGTCGGGCGAGCAGCGACAGGGCGAAACGAGCGGCGACGATCCACGCTCGCAGGTCCTCGCCCAGCATGCCCGGATTCGCCGCCGAAGCCGCCGCAATACGCGGAAGCAGACTGACCGTGGCGACTTCGTCGAGCACCACGGCGGGTACTTCCCACAGCCCCGGCCGGAGGCTTTCGACCGTCTCGATAGGCTCGGTCGAGCGATGCGGCGCACCGTATGGTGGCTCGGAGGCCGGCACCGACGGCACGCACGCGAACACGCGACGGACGTTCGTCTGCGTTGCCCAGCGCGTGAGGCCGAGCACGGACAGGGCATGCCGCACCCCGTCGTCGGAGAGCGCGAACGGATGGGGCGGCGCGATCACCCGTGGCGGCGCGCCGGAGCGCGTCCCGAGCGGGCCTCGGCCGTCAGAAGACGGCGCGCGTCGGCGCGGCGGGCGCGGCTTGAGGCGAACGTTGGGCGATTGCTCACCCCAGATGGCGAAGCCGGCCGGCGTGTCGCGGCTGGCCAGCACCCAGCCGCCATGCAGAACCGATGAAGAAGGCCGGGGCCGGGGCACCCTACAAATGTGCCACGCGCGGTGGCACGTGCTATGCCTTTAGGTGAGGTCGACGAACAGGAGTCACACCACTATGGAAGAAGACCGCACCGAAATCATCGATTCGAGACCAACAGCAGCCAGGGAGGTACGCGAGGTGCGCGACACGAGCGCCAATCCGCGTGTCACCGAGGTCCGCAGCACCGCCGCGCCCAGGGCCGAGATGGACCGCGTCGAGGCGGTCGCGTACGACCCGTTCGAGTCGCGGCGACTCGCCGGATACCGTGCGACACAGCTGATCTACTGGATTTTCGGCCTGATCGAAGGCCTGATCGCCATTCGCTTCGTGTTGAAGGCGCTCGGCGCGAACCCATCGGCCGGCTTTGCCGAGTTCATCTACGGCATCACCGGGCCGCTGGTCGCGCCGTTTTTTGGCCTGTTCGGCAACCCGGCCACGCAGGGCAGCGTGCTCGAGCTGAACTCGATCGTCGCGCTCATCGTGTACGCCCTGCTGGGCTGGCTGCTGGCCAAGCTGGTCTGGATCCTCGTCGGCGAGACGCGCTCGGCAATCAAGACGCACTCAACCCAGATCGACTCCCGAATCTAACCGTTTCCCCCTTCGGGGCAGTGTCCACTCTGAGCCGAAGTCGTCGGTTTCACGGCTGACCGCACCGGGAGCGCGGAAGCGCACGGCTTCGCTCAGGCGGACACCCTCGAGGGAGCGGGCGACGTCCTGAGGGGGAGGAGAGACCCGTGCGTTCTTCGCGCTCGCAACGAGCGGCGGGTTTCTTCCCGTCCTCGTGGCCTTTTTTTCGCGGCCGCCCTCCGCGGAGCGAGATCAGCAGGACCTAACAGATGGCGGCCCGCGAGCCGGTGTCCGTGTTGACCTCGACCTCCATCAGCAGGTCGTTCGTGTCGACCCAGACCACGTAGCCAGGGGTGATGACCTGGGCGTATGTACGACCTGGCTCGGCACAGCCCAGCGAGGCGTCGGCCCAGTCACGCTGGGCGGTCATGACCACGATCAGGTTGTCGGCCGGCACGCCAAGCTCGGCCGAGGCAGCATCCAGGGCGGCCTGGGTCACCGTATCAGGCGGCTCTTCCTGCCCCTGAGCTGCGGCCGTACGCGGTACCGTCGCGACCAGGAGCAGCAGCGCCGCCCATACACGTAATGCTCGCACCCTTCTAGTTTGCCTCCGATTGGCTGAGGTCCGCCGCTTCGCCCTCAGCGGACTCGGCCAGCGCCAGGG
>CBJLVJ010000609.1:0-3041 GCA_966426465.1 uncultured bacterium
GGCGCAAGCGCGACCGAAGCGCATCGCCCACTCCCCGAGCCGCTCGACCAGATCCGCTGGGCTGACCACCTCGAAGTCCGCGCCGACGGTGCCGAGCGCCAGTGCCGCCCAGTCCAGGTTGTCCACAGTCATCCGCATGCGACAGCTCGCATCATCCACATCGTCGATGGTAGCCCACTGACCCACCCGCGTGCGGACGCTCGAGGCGGGCGCGTGCACCAGCACGTCGACGGCGTACTGCGTCGCGACAAGACCTTCGATGCCCGCGCGGACGAACGCGGCCGGGTCCTCGACCGGCAACTGGCGCGGCTGAAAGCGCATGCCGGTCGCACGGGGGGCATCCAGCCGGTCCAGGCGGAAGCTGCGCCAGTCCTGTCGCGTGAGGTCGTAGGCCACCAGGTACCAGCGGCGTCCCAACGCAACCAGTCGGTGGGGCTCGACGTGGCGAGCGGTCCGCTCGCCGTTGTTTGCCACGTAGCCGAAGCGCATCCGCTCCTCGTCGCGGCACGCCTGCGCGACGGCGGTGAGCACGTTCGGGTCGACTGTCGGTCCGCTCGTCCACGGGCTGAGCACGGTGGTCGAGCGCACCGCGTCGACGCGTCGCCGAAGTCGCGGCGGCATGACTTGCACCAGCTTGGCCAACGCCCGCACCGAGGCCTCCTCGATGCCACCCACCGGGCCCTGGGCGGCCTGCCGCAGACCGATGGCCAGCGCGACGGCTTCCTCGTCGTCGAGCAGCAGCGGCGGCAGCGCGGCGCCGGCTTCGAGCTGATACCCGCCGGAGATGCCGCGTTCGGCATGAACCGGGTAGCCCAGGTCGCGCAGGCGATCCCAATCACGGCGCAGCGTTCGGACAGAGATCTCCAGGCGCTCAGACAGCTCGGCGCCTGGCCAGTAGCGGTGCGTCTGGAGGAGCGACAGGAGGCGCAGCATGCGTGAGCTGGTGTTGGCCATCCAGGTCGATGCTCGTCCTCAATCAGGCCAGAATGTGGCCGCAATCCAGCCTACCATAACCGCATGGATTGGAAACTCGAGCTGATCATGGTCCCCGTCTCCGACGTCGATCGCGCCAAGGCCTTCTACACCGAGCGGGTCGGCTTCAACGCTGACCACGATCAGCGTGTGTCCGACGACTTGCGCTTCGTTCAGCTCACGCCGCGCGGCTCGGCCTGCTCCATTGCCATCGGCACCGGCCTGACCGAGGCGGCGCCTGGCTCCGCGGCCGGGCTGCAGATGGTGGTCAGCGATATCGAGACGGCGCGGAATGAGCTGATCGGTCGCGGCCTGGACGTCGGTGCGGTCGACGACCAGGCGTGGGGCCGCTTCCTCTACTTCAGCGATCCAGACGGCAATCGCTGGTCCGTACAGCAGCTACCCGCCCGCGCCGGTGCCAGCTCGGACTGAATGGTCACGCGGGGGCTTGCTGTTGCTGCGCCCACAGCTGGAGTGTGCGCGGGCTGACGGCTGCGCGGCCGCCGCCGGGCTAGTCTGGGGCCATCCTTGCAGCGGATGAGCGGAGGACAACCATGGAGCCGCAGCAGGCGCCGCAAACCGACACTACCCTCACCACCGGAACGCATGACGGCGACGGCGCTGCCGATCACGACATGCCCTACCGCTTCGGCCGGAACCCGACAACAGCCTCACCCTTCCCGTTCTCGACGCGCGAGTTCGCACGACTGCTCGGCTTGCGCAGTCGAATTCAGGCCGGCGCCGTCTCAGAGGATTGACGGACGGGCCAGGCGTTGGGAGTGTCAGCTGACACTCCCAACGCTCACACGCGCCTCCATTGGTGCGCAGCCGATTCGGGTGCGCAGTCGTCGCAATCCGTTGAACACAATGCGACGCGCATTGCCCGTGGTGACGCCGAGGTCCGCGGCGATGGACGCCGACGGAAGCTCGTGGAAGTAGCGAAGCGTGACCGCTCGGCGCTCGCGGGCCGGCAATTCGCCCAGCGCTCTGCGGAGCAGCGCGATCGCGTCGGGGTCCGGCTCATCGTCGGCGGCCGCGGCTGCAATATCGATATCATCCAGTGATTTCGCAGACTGAATCAACCAGTCCGCGCGCAATGCGCGGCGGCGGATGTTCAGGAAGTGGCCATAGACAAAGCCCGAGAATGTTTCGGGGCCACGCGCAGCCGCTATACCGAGGGCCACGGATGCACACGTCTCCGCGACGACGTCTTCCACGACGCTGTGGCCGCGGCCCCGAAAGACAGCGCGCGCCCAGCTTTCGACGCGCCGCTCCAGCGCACGCCAGGCAAGCGCGTCCTCGCAGTCACGCGTTAGCCGGTGATAGATGGATTCCCACTCCATGACGGCTGTCCCTCACTCAGCCTTTCAGCTGCGCATCCGCGGAGTCATCGCAGCCGACATCGTCGTTGTAGAAGCCAGCTCGAACCGCATCGCGATAGATCTTCAGGCGGGCGGCTTCTTCCGGTGAGAAGGCGAATCGGTTGGCCTCGTGACCGGAGGATGATTGTTGCAGAGGCATGGCGGATCCTTTCAGGGCTGGTTGGCAGCCAATTGACGGCGGAACACGGCGACCAATCCCAGACCCAATCGATGCGGAATGGAGCCACTCGAACGGCTCGACCGCGTCTTGCGCATCGCGTACTCGCGGGCCTGGTCGGCGAGACGATCGCGCTCGGCTTCCTCGAGCAGCTCACGGCGGTGATGCTCTGCTGCGGTGAAGAGTCCCAGATCAAGCATGCCCCGAGTCTAGTGACGGAATTCGGCCGCGCATGTGAGCCACACCACACGCACTCGGTAAGGCTGGCAACACCGGCGGGCAGGCACGTCGAGCGGGGGTAATGAGCGCGGCAGAGACGTACCTCTGTACGCAGCGGGCAACACTGATCGCCCGACTGGAGAGACCGCGATGGCACGCAGTACGAGCTGGGTCGGCACTGATTTCGAGCTGCTCGAGTTCCTGAATGCAATACGCCGCAACTGCACCTGCACCGACGTGATCGGCGGCAGTTGCGCGGCGCATGAGCTCGCGCAAGCCGACCAGGCCACGATCAATCGACTTATCTTTGC
>CBJLVJ010000610.1:0-3034 GCA_966426465.1 uncultured bacterium
CGCGGCGGCAAGCGACCGTACAGGACCTCGTCGCGCCATTCGCTCAGCGCCTGGCGATGCGAGGCGAAGCCGATCTGCTCGGCGACTGGCAACCGGTCGGCGGCGAAGAAGGCGACCTCCGCGGCATCATCGCCCGCCTCGAGCATGCCGCCAAGCACCGCGGCGCGGTACAGAATAATGATCCCGTCCTGCCGCGGGTCGTCGAAGTAGCTATACACGCCAAACAACGGTCCGAGCTCGACCACCAGGCCGGTTTCTTCTCGCACCTCGCGCCGAGCCGTCTCCTCCACCTCGTCGCCGTATTCGACAAACCCGCTGGGCACGTACCAGCAGCCCTTCCACGGCTCGAATTTGCGGCGCGCCAGCAGCACGGCGCCCTGGTTCTCCACGACACAGCCGGTGGCCGGCACGGGATTGCGGTACAGGATCTTGCCGCAGCCGGTGCACACACTCCGCAAGTAGTGGTCGATTTCGCGTTCGACCAGCGGGGCCGCGCACGCCGGGCAGAACAGCGCCTTACTCATTCATGGTCGACCGTTTCGCTCGAGGAAGCGGCACGTGTGCGGAGCGCGGCTGGGGTAGCTGCGCAGCTCCTCGGCGAGTCGCCCCAGATCCTCCGCCGTGTCGACATCGTACCAGGGCGGCAGCAGCGCGACGCGGGCGCCCAGCGCCTCCGCCAGCTGACGCGTTTGCCAGCAGACCCTGGCGCTGTCGAGGTGCTCCCACTCGAACAGCGCCGGCCGCGGCCGGCAGGCGCCGATGAGATAGTAGCCACCGTCGAACGTGGGGCCGAGCACGACCGCGTCTCCCGTCAGCTGGTCGAACGCGGACCGGAGGTAGTCCGACGGCAGCGTTGGGCTGTCGCCGTCGAGCAGGACCACCTGCTCGTAGCCCTGCTCGAGGTGGTAGCTCAGCCCATAGTCAAGTCCACGCATCAAGTCACCGCGCTCGTGGGCGACTACCCCGACGTCCGCGGGGACGAGGGACTGGAGGACGGCGCGGTCGGCCGCCGTTGGGCACACGATGCTGATCGCGCCCTGTCCCTGGAGCGCGGCGGTGGTCAGCTCGATCGTGTCCAGCAGCATGTGCTGCTGGAGTCCGGCGGCTCGGTCGGCGCCAAGCACCGGGATCAACCTGGTCTTGGCCTGCCCTGCGAGCGGCGCCTTGGCCATGATGCCCACCACCCGGCGTGGCCCCACCAGGCCTACGCCTCGACGCAGCCGGCAGCTACCAGATAACCAGGCACGTTTCCGTTTGACGGACGCCCACGGCGCCCGCAATACCGGTGGTAATTCAATTGCCGAGCGACTGCAGGTCTGGGCTCTCCACGAACGCGATCAGATCAAAACGACCGGTCACCGCGTTGACCTGCGTGATCACGGAGTCAGCCAGCCTCATCCCGCGCAACTCCCCGACGAGCTCCTGGACGCGACCGGGTTCGGCCGAAATGAGCACGTACGCGGTGACCATTGGGGGCACCCTCCTGCCTCTGCACTTCCTTGCGACTCCTCACGGGAGTCGGTGGCTCAGCCTCATTTGAACTCCAGCAGCGGCACACCACCTGTGCGTGCCATGAGCTCGAGCTGCTGCTGGATGCGCGCCACGGCCGGCGCCAGCGGGAACATCTTCTTGCTCACCTGCATGTCAGCGTCGGTGGACAGCGGGTGCCAGAACACGCCATCTAGATTGACCGTCACTTCGGGGACCAGGTTCGCCATGCTCAACACGAGTCCCTCCCGCGAGTAGCCGCGCCGGGCGAGTGGCCGCACGAAGTGGTCCTCGTCGGGAATGCCGAGGGACCGATGAAACTCGCAGAGCTGATTCAAGTTGGCCGAATTGGCCGGCGTCTCGGTCGTGCCCAGTCGGACGCGAAAGCCCCGCGCCTGCAGCCCTCGAATGCCCTCAACGGCGCGTGCCCAGGAGCCGGCGCCGCGATAGGCGTCGTGGTCCTCGGGGCGGCCCCCGTCGAGACTGACCTGGACGATCAGCCGGTCGTTGGCGATGGCAACCAGCTTTTCCAGCCGCGTCCCGTGCAGCAGCATGGCATTGGTCAGCACCGTTGTCTGCATGCGCGCCGAGGAGTAGGCGAGCATGTCGTAGATGTCGGGGAGCAAGAACGGCTCGCCCCCGGTGAAGAACGCGTGCACGAAACCAAGCTGCGTCGACTCGTCGATCAGGCGCTGCACGTTGGCCAGACCGATGGCGCGGCGCGGGGCGTTCGGGCTCGATTTGGCGACGCAGTACCGGCAGCGGAGGTTGCAGTCGTAGTTGGTGTAGATCCACAGCTTCCACGGGAACGCAGGCACCTCGGCGACAGCTTGCTCGTCGGCCCGCGGCTCGGTCGCGATCATCTTGTCTTCGACCACCTCCGCGG
The DNA here is from genome assembly GCA_966426465.1 of uncultured bacterium. Lineage (GTDB taxonomy): Bacteria > Chloroflexota > UBA6077 > UBA6077 > CF-72 > CF-72. The sequence goes on from CBJLVJ010000610.1 coordinate 2,375, forward strand.
CTTTCGGTCGAGTGTACGCCGGCGGCCGACGGTCCGAGGACAGGCGGCGGGCCTCGATCACCGAGACCTGCGACTCCTGCGCGCGGGTTCGCGCGTTCCGCCCGCGACTCAGCACGCGGGTCTGGCCCAGCCCCGCCTGTTGGAGCAACGCCGTGAGCTCTGCCTCCGGCAGAGCGCCCCCTATTCAGCGGAACCAGTCGTCGATCGAGGTGAGCGTCCCTTCGGCCAGTGGGGCGCGGAGCGTCGTTTCGGCCAGCAGCACGCGCCCATCCGGACGAAGGATGCGAGCCACCTCAGCCAGCACGGCGCGTTTGTCGGGCGACAGGTTGAGCAGGCCGTTGATGACGACCAGGTCGGCCTGCGCATCAGGCAGGCCGGTCCGCTCGGCCCCGGCTTCGAGCACCTCGGCTTGCTCGAGCCCGAGCTGTGTCAGGGTCCGCCGCGCCCGGGCAACCATGTCAGGCGCAAAGTCAACGCCGATCGCGTGCCCTCGCGAACCAACCTGGCGAGCCAGTAATGCCAGGTCCAGGCCACCGCCGGAGCCCAGGTCGACGACCGTCTCGCCGGGCCTGGCATCGGCCAGCAGGGCGGCCGGCGCCACGCCGGTGAATGCCTCAGAGGCGGACGGTGGCAGGTCGTCGAGCAGTTCGGCCGGATAGC
>CBJLVJ010000611.1:0-3019 GCA_966426465.1 uncultured bacterium
CGCGCCGGCGACCAGCGCCGCGCGCGACTGAAGGCGCCTGAGCCAGGCACCAGCAGCACCGCCTCGTCGCACAGGTCAAGCTCGGACCAACGCGCGCCGGCCCAGGCATCGTCGTCGGGTGACACGCTCAGCTCCAGGCGTGGATTGGACGGACTTCGCGCTCCGAGCACGCCGGCCACGTCAAGCCAGTAGTCGACCTCGTGCTGCCAGCCGAAGCCGTGGTCCACGGCGGCGTGGGTCAGGAACCAGGCGCCGCGGCCATTGTCCAGGCCGATACGCTGTGATGCGCCGCTGCCAAGGCTCAGGGCAGCGTATTTGGCGATGCCAAAGCGCGTGGTCAGGTGGTGCATGAGCAGCAGCGTGTCCCAGCCGCCGGCGCGCAGCCGCTGGGCCAGGCCAAGCGCGATGGGCACCCCGTGCACGGCGTCGGCGGGTCGGTCGAAGGCGAACTTGTCGAAGGTGATGACCTCGTCGAACGTGTCGAGTCCGCGCAGGGCGGGCGCACTGGCAGGCGTGGTGAGCACGCCGACATGTGTCGTTGGGAAGCTGGTGCGCAGAGCGCGCAGCGCCGGCGTGACGGTGAGCAGGTCGCCCAGGCTGGCGAGTTTGACCACGAGCATTCGACCTGGCGTGCGCATCTGGCGAAATTCTACGAATGAAGCTGTTCCTGGACTGAATTCATGACGTCGTCGACGTCAAGGGCGAGCATGCAGGCCGGGTTGTTACGTGCGCCGCACGGGGGCGATTCGAGATGGCCACATGGCACGCACGCCAGCTTGCTGGTGACCAGCACACGCTGATCGGGTCGCGGGGGCCACGGGCCGAAGGACGTCACTGGCGCAGGACCGTACAGCCGCACGGTCGGCGTGCCGACGGCCGCGGCCAGGTGCGCCGCGCCACTGTCGACGGCCACCAGCAGGCTGCTGCGCTGGTAGATCGCCGCGGACAGCTCCAGCGGCTGGCCATGCACCAGCGGCGTAGCGTTGTGCATGTGGCTCAGGACGGCCGAGAGCAGCGGTCCGTCCTCCGGCGCGCCAACCAGCACCACGGCGAGATGGTCGTCGAGCAGGGCGTCGGCCAGTCGTGCCCAGCGTTGGACGGGCCAGCTTTTCAGGATCGCGCCGGCCGACGGCTGGATGGTGACCACGCGCTGGCCGTCGAGCGACAGGCGCCGCCAGAGATCGGCCGCGGCTGCCCTGGCCTGCTCGGGGATCTGGAAGGCGGCAGGTTCCACTGGCGGGGTTATGGGGACCACGTTGGCGGCCTCCAGCGCACGCCGCGCGAGCTCGAGCGCCTGGTCGGCCGCGTGCTGGCTAGGCGTGGACGCCAGGACATGCGTGAGCAGCGGCGCGGTCTCGGGCGTGTCGCCGCCGACGCGCAGCGGGATGCCAGCCACCAGCGCCAGCAGCGCTCCCCACCAGTGGTCGGGACGGAAGATCAGCGCCAGGTCGTACATCTCGCGTCTGAGCCGCGCCGCCTCGCGCAGCAGCAGCAGGTAGGGCGCCAGCGCATTCAGGCTGGGCTGGCGGGTGAAGCCCGGGTACCGCAGCGCGCGCAGGCGGTCGACCGGCGGGCCGTGGCGCGCCGCAGCGACGCTCCACGGACCGACCAGGTACGTCAGATAGGCTGCTGGCAGGCTCGCGCGCACGAGCGCGACGGCCGGTGCGGTGAGCAGCACGTCGCCCACGTGGTCCGGTCGCAGCAGCAGCACGCGCCGAGGCTGGCCGCCGCGAGCTGGGCCGGTTCGCGCCAGCGTTCGGCCCGCCAGGCGCAACAACTGGAGCCGCAGGCTGTTTCGAAGTGGCGCACTCGGCGCGAGACTGGTCGGCTTGGCCCGGCGCATTCGGCGCGAGACTAGTCAGCTTTGCCCAGCGCAAAGGTCAGATCGGCCTCGCACACCAGCGTGTCTCCGACCAGCGCGCGTCCGTGCGCCTTGCCGACCGGATCGCGGAACGAGGTCACCTCGAGTTCCAGGCGCAGCGTGTCGCCCGGTCGCACCTGCTGGCGGAAGCGGCAGTTGTCGATACGCGCGAAGAAGGGCAGCTTGCCCGCGTTCCGCGGGTCGTGCATGACCAGCACCGCGCCGGTTTGGGCCAGCGCTTCGACGATGAGCACGCCGGGCATGACCGGATAGTCTGGAAAGTGGCCCTGGAGATAGGCGTCGCGATCGAGGCTGACGGCTTTGAGGCCGACGATGCGCTTGCCCGGGTCAAGCTCGACGATGGTGTCCACCAGCAGAAACGGCGGACGATGCGGAATGAGCGCCTGGATCTGCTCGCCCGAGAGTACTTCGGGCATCAGGCCCCGAGCTGCGTCGCCAGGTCGCCGAAGTCGTTGGCCACGTACTCGAACGATCGGTCGGGCGGCGGTGGCGGCGGCGCCTCGGGGCCCCACTCGAGCGGGCGGAGGACCAGCGCCGTGCGCAGCCCGGCCGCCTGGGCGCCTTTGAGGTCGCTGTCGTGGGCAGCCACCAGCATGACCTGCTCGGGCACGAGGTCCAGCAGCGTGGGCGCCAGCAGGTACGCCTCGCGTTCGGGCTTGAAGGTCTGGCGCAGCTCGGTCGAGATGATGCAGTCCCAGGGCATGGCGCCGCGCTTTGCCATCTCCGTCAGCGTGGCGAAGGAGCCGTTCGAGAGCGGCGCGATGATGAAGCGGGTCTTCAGGCGCTGGAGCCCGGGCACGGTGTCGGGCCACGGATCGAGCCGTCGCCACGCGCGCGCCAGGTCCTGGATCTCGGCCTCGCTCAGGCCGCTCACACCGAAGCGCGGCAGCAGCTCGTCGAGCTTGCGCCGGAACAGCACGTCGCTGCTGACGTACGGCATCTCGCCAGCGCGGATGCGGGCGATGCCGCGGATGTAGCCGTCGCGGCGCCACTCGTCGGCGAGTGCCGGCCAATCCACGGCGAGGCCACGCGCGCGGCCGAGCGCCTCGCACGCGCGGATGACCGAGCCGCGCCAATCGACGCACGTGCCGAAGACGTCGAAGACCAGCGCCTGGAGGTCCTGGGGCATGCGCGTTT
>CBJLVJ010000612.1:0-3010 GCA_966426465.1 uncultured bacterium
GCAGTGGACGCCCGAAGGGGCGCATCTGTTGCTGCAGGTACGCACCCGCACACTCAATCACGATCTGGCCGCCACCTTCCGCAAGTGGTATCCGGGCTGCTCACTCACGGACCAGCTGGCCGGCGACCACCTGCTCGCAGCCTGATCGCCCCATCTGGTCATGCCCTCGTTACGCCGGCGGTACCGTTTCACACATATGGATGATCCTGCGCAACGCGTCAGTGACTTGCTGCGTCAGGCCGCCGAAACGCACCACCAGGTGTACGCAATTCGGGACGGCGACGATCCCGATTGGGCGACCTGGTACTCGGACTGGCTGACGAATCTGACGCACCTGGCCGATGTCCTCGGCGTACACCCGATTCGCAGTGAGCTGACGTTTCTGCTCGTACTGCTGGACAAGGAGTACCTCCGCGATACACACGGCGTGCCCTGGGAAGAGTTTTACGCCCGGCGCATCGTGGAGCACTTTCGGTCGAGATAGAGCCGCTCCGCCCAGACTTCTCGCGCGCGACTCGTCGTGCCAGCGCGCGTCGATACCATCATGGCCATGCAGTTTGGCGTCGCCCTGCCGCATTACAGCCAGCTCGCCACGCGCGAGGCCCTGGTCACGTCCGCGCAGGAATCCGAAGCGCTTGCGTATGACTCTGTATGGACGACGGACCATGTACTCATGGCGACTGACCAGCCCGAGCCATACGGCCGCATCATCGAAGCCTTTGTCTCGCTCGCGTACGTCGCGGCACTGACGCAGCGCGTCCGGCTCGGGACGTCGGTGATCGTGTTGCCCCAACGTGAACCGGTGCTGGTCGGCAAGCAGGCCGCCGCACTGGACGTTCTCAGCGGTGGCCGGCTAATCCTCGGGGTCGGTGCCGGCTGGAACGAGCGCGAGTTTGGGTACCTGGGAGCCAGCTTCCACGATCGTGGTAAGCGCCTGGACGAGTACATCGGCGCGCTGCGCACGCTGTGGTCCGCGCCAGCGCCGCGCTTCGAGGGCGGGTACGTGCGCTTTACCGATGTGTCCTTCGAGCCGAGACCGATCCAGCCGGGTGGCCCGCCCATCTGGTTGGGCGGTGGGAGTCGAGCCGCGCTCCGGCGCGCCGCCACACTGTGCGACGGCTGGCACGCCGTCGGCCTGCCGCCGGACGAGTTCGCCGCCGGCATGCGCACCATCGGCGACCTCGCTGGCGAGCGACGGGTCACCGGTTCCGTTCGTTTGCGCGCGGCCGTCGGGCGCAAGTTGCCGGAGCAGCGCGGCGCAAGCGGGGCCATCCAGGCGCAATTGTCCGGCTCACCGGAGGAGATCGTCGACGGTGTGCATGCGTATGCCGCCGCGGGCGCGAGCGAGTTGATCTTGTACTTTGGCGCGCAGGACCTGGAGGCGAACCTCGCGGATATGCGACGTTTCGCCGAGCTGGTGCGGCCTCGCGTCTGACGCTAGCAGCTAGCGCGACAACGCTTGCCGCTGCGCGCGCGTCAATCCGGCTACCACCACATCGTACGAGTCTTCGATCCATTCGCCGACCAGCTGCGCTGGCACGGAGCCATCGAGCTCGACGGTATTCCAGTGGCGTTTGTCGAGGTGATAGCCAGCGGTGACCACGGGATGCTGTTCGCGCCGTCGCCTACGCTCACTCGCGACGCCTTCCACTCGTACTGGCTCGAGCAGCACGCGCGCGTCGTCCGCCCGGAGCGCAGCGGTCGCCGCTACCGCCAGTTCCACGCCGACCCGGAGGCGAGCCGCATTGTTGGCGAAGCCATCGGCCTGTCGACGCACGGGTTCGAGGGCACCGCCAGCGGATACATGCCGGACCTCCCGACCTTTCGCGCTGCCATGTCCAACTCCGAGCGACTCGCGCCGATCCTGGCGGACGAGCGGCGCTTCATGGACCACGCTCGAACGTCGATCGGGCTGTCTCAGCGCTTGCCGGGCGCGGGCGACGAGCAGGACTACTCGAGCGGACCGAAGCGGTGAGCGGGCAGGCCGCGAACTCCGGGGCGACAGTGGAATACGGCTCCGGCCAGCGGTTCAGCAAGCCTCTTTCCGCTGACATGCCGTAGCGCATCGTCGTGATGTACAGGTCTTGCAGGTCCGCTCCGCCGAACGCGCAACTCGTCGCCATCGAGACCGGCACACGCACCACTTTGTCCAACACGCCATCCGGTGTATACCGTCGCACCGTGCCCGAACCGTGCACGGCCACCCACAGCGCGCCCTCGGAGTCAAGCGTCATGCCGTCGGGAATGCCTTCACCAGGCTGCAGGCTGATCAACCGACGGCGGTTCGAGAGCGTACCGCTCGCCATGTCGAAGTCGAAGACATCCACACCCCGCGTGGGCGAGTCGATGTAGTACATGTGCTTGCCGTCGGCCGTCCAGTCCAGACCGTTGGAGATGCTGACATCACCGAACAGGCGGTGGACCGTCAGGTCGGGATCCAGCCGATACAGCGCACCCACGCCGTGGCCCTCGTTGAAGCCCATACTGCCGGCCCAGAACCGTCCGCGCGGGTCGCATTTGCCGTCGTTCATCCGATTGCCAGGAACGTCGACTTCGACCGGCGCAATCAGGTCAACCTTGCCAGACGTTTCGTCGAGGAGCGCGAAGCCATCGCGCAGCGCCAGCACGAGTCCTTTGCCGTCGGCACGTGCCGTCGCCGCGCCGACCGGTTGACCGACGTCTACGGCGCGGTCCTCGTTCGTCGACGGGTCGAACCGGTGCACGGCCTGACCCATGATGTCGACCCAGATCAACGTCTCGGTGGCGTCGTCCCAGACCGGACCTTCCCCGAGCTGGGCGTCGACATCCAGGACGGGTTGGGCATCGAGCTCCTCAGGCATGCGTCGTCATCCTTTCGCGGTTGAGAGCGCGCAATACGTCGCGCCTCAGCATTCTCTTCCAGAACAACTGAATTCGTTTTATCGCTACCAAGCCGGTTGGCTCCTGCACACGCTGTTGCGGCGGAGACCGGGCACACCGAGCGCAAGCGGCAGGCTTCTACGCCAGGGTC
>CBJLVJ010000613.1:0-3005 GCA_966426465.1 uncultured bacterium
CGTCGGGGCCGGGATCGAAAACCAGCCGGCCAGTGGCGCTGCGGTCCGTGAACCGGAACAGCTGGTTGGGCTGCCATCACTGGCCAATCTCGCGCGTGAACGCCTCGAACGCCCGCTCCGGCGTGGCAGCCACACGCAAGCGCAACCAGGACGCGTGAGGCCACTAGCCGGCTTCGAGGTGGGCTTTGAAGGCGGCCAGCTGGCCGGCCCAGCCCTCTTCAGCCGCTTCGAGCCACTCGCGCAGCTCGGCCATGGGCTGCGGTCTCAGGCTGTAGATGCGAACCCGCGCGTCGAACGCCGGGTGGCTCTCCTCCACGAGCGCGCTTTCGCGCAGCACCCGTAGGTGGCGGCTCATGGCCGGAGCAGCCAGGCCCAGCTCAGCCGCCAGCTCGCCAGCACGTCGCGGGCGCTGACGCAGCAGCTCGACGGCCCGGCGGCGATCAGGATCGGCCAGAGCCGCCAGCGTGCGATCCAGGGCCGCGCTCACAACCTCAGATCACGCCCAGGCCGGCGCGAAGATCTTGGCCCCAAGGGCCTGCTCGGCCTCCTGGCGGGATACCTGGCGGACAGTTTGGGCCAAGGTCCGCACGTGGCCCTCCAGGTCCTTAGCGCGGTACGTGCGATCGCCATAGAACTAATCCGACGGCTCCATGATGATTTCGGCACCGGCTGCTCGCGCCCGCTCGCAATGGGCGTCGACGTCGCTGTCCAGGTACACATGAACGTTGGTCGTGTTCGCGCCCCCGACGGAGGCCGGACTCCTGGTCCAATCCGTCCACTCGCCGCCGATCATAATGCGCCCCCTGCCGCCGATGCTCATCTCGGAGTGCATCATGCGCGGATCACCGTCGGGTCCTTCGATGAGCATGCTCAGCTCAAGACCGAAGGCCTTGTCCAGCCACGCCAGCGCTGCCGTTGGGTCGCGATAGGACGCGGCGGCCACGAATGGCTCGCTGAACGGCGTGCTTGTCATTTCCCATCTCCTGCAATATTTGCAATATTTCGCAAGTATATCATAGCAGACGACGTGGTGGGTCAGCCGGCTACTCGGCCTGCACGAAGCACCGCCGAACCCGCTCTAAGGAAATTTACAACAGCAGGCTGGGCTGGCTCGCCCACCACGTAACGCCAATGAACAGGAACTGCAGAGGTACGCGCCAGACCAGCGGGGTGGCGCGCTTGCCTCGCAGCGGCAGGTTTTCCATGGCGGCTTTGACATTCGGCGATAAGGCCGGCCTGCTGACGGCGATTGCCACCGAGGGATTTCTAAAGCTCGCCGCTGAGCTACGCCGCACGTACGCGCGCACCGGCAGCTTCCTCGAGGTCGGCGTCGCCTACGTGCGTTTCGCGGTGCGCCACCGCGCGTACTTCGAAGTGATGTATCGGCCGGAGCTCTACCACGCCGACGACGCAGCTCTGCAGGCGGCCCGCCAGCAAACCAGTGAGGCGCTGTACGGTTCACTCACCGAGCAGCAGTTGAGCGTCGGCAGCGACACGCGCGTGGCCGGCCTCGCGGCATGGTCGCTCATGCACGGGCTGGCCACCCTGCTGCTCACCGGCAACTTGCCGCCTGACGCCGTCCGCGACCCGGAGGCGCTGGCCCGCTCGGTGGCCAGTTACCTGTTCCAGCCTGCACGACCCGAGACATCGTAGCGAGTGGCTAATTGGCGCGACGCCCACAAGCTTCCGTCGATGGTGCGAGGAGGTACTCGCACGGCGCGTGTGGTCCTGATCTGCACGAGGCCGTCAGAAGACAAGCCCACGCACGCAACATCGACATCTGCCCTTCTGAGAGGAGTCCAGGTATGACGAGACCTTTCCGATTCCTGCGTCGCGCATCTTCGAGGACTCGCAAGACCTCAACCTGGTCGAGGCCACGCATTCGCAAACGGCCTGGCGCTTCTGCGCTACGAGATCAGGAGTTGACTCGGCTCACGATTCCGGCCTGATCGGGCTCGCAACGAGCTGGCTGAACCGCGCCTGGACTGGAGGCGCTTTGCGAGACATGGAGTTTTGTCGTTGCGCAACAGCCGGCCGTCGCGTGGGCTGTGCGGCATCTGAGTACTCGACTGGAGCACACGCGTCGACGAGGGTCACTCCGTAGCGGGTTCGGCTCCGGTTGAGGTGTGGTGTCATAGTGCTCCAGCGTGCTGTCGCTAACCTGGGACCAGGTCGTCGGGCGTCGGCTGGCGCGGCATCACTTGCTGCAGCCTGCGCCAGCCTCGGCTCTGGCGCAGGTCTCGTCTCAGATCTGCGGCATCCACGCCCAGATGGCGCCCAGTGCGGAGCTGATGCTCGGCCTGCGCGTGGCTGGGATCACCCGGCAAGACGTTCGCGGCGCACTCTGGGACACGCGCCTGCTGGTGAAGACGGTCGGCGTGCGCGGCACGCTGCATCTGTTCCCCGCGGACGAAGTGCCGCTCTGGATGGCCGCCAACCGCCTCCGCTTCGCGTCCGAGGAGCGCCGCCGGAGCCGAAGCGGCCTCGACATGGATCGTTTCTTCGAGGTGGTTGAGGCGATCTCCGACATCGTGGGCCCGCAGCCGATCGGCCGCCCTGAACTGGAGGCCGAACTGGAGCGCCGCGTCGGCGCCTGGGCGGTCGCCAGGAACCAGGGCTGGGTCGGCAGCTATGCCAACTGGCCGATGGCTGTGGGCTGGGCAGCTGCGCTCGGCAGGGTGTGCTACGGGCCGGGGCAGGGCGGCCGCTCGACCTTCGTCCGACTCGCGGACTGGAGTGGCTGGCGCGACGAGGACCCGTTCAGCGCCGGGTTGTGGGTGTTCAGGCGCTTCCTTTACGCGTATGGTCCGTCGACGCTGGCCGAGTTTGGGCGCTGGTTCGGGCTCGAGCCGGCGCCGCTCAAGCGCCTTTTCGCGGGGCTGCGCGACGAGCTGGTGGCAGTCGAGGTCGAAGGCGAGCAACGCTGGCTGCTGTTGGGCGACGAGCATGGTTTCGAGCCGGCGCCTCAGGCGGTGCACCTGCTGCCTCACTTCGATGTGTACGTG
>CBJLVJ010000614.1:0-2988 GCA_966426465.1 uncultured bacterium
TAGTGACCGGTGCCCGTCAGCAGCCGCGGATCTTCGGTCCGCTTCATCGACTGGCCGACCCAGCCACGGCGTGCATCGGCGGCGACGGCGCTGCTCGTCATACGCTCGTCTCAGCTCGCGCGGACAGCGGCTCACTCAGCCACGGCCATTTCGTTCGCGCACGTTCCAGGGCCTGCGCATCGGTTCGAGCCGGTCGTGGGAAATCCTGGATGTGATCGAAAGGGATGCAGGCATCGACAATTGCTCGCGAGTTGAAGGGCGCCGCGACCGGGTCGTGGCTCTGATAGGTCACGAATTGCGGGTCGACCAGACTGCCCCAGGTCTGGCGGATGATGTCGACGTCAGTCGCCGGATCCGAGCGCGTCGCCACCGCCCACATCACCTGGCGCAGGTCGGTCGGATCGATGTCGTCATCGACCACGATGACGTAGCGGCCGACCTGCGCACCTGGCCGACAGCCAGAGGCCACCAGCCCGGCCTGGCGAGCGTGGCCCGCGTAGCGCTGCTTGATGGAGACGACCAGCAGCATGCGCGAGCCGCCCACCTCATGCTGCCACACGCCCTGCACGAACGGCACGCCCGCGGCGGTGAGCGCCTCCATGACCAGCGCCGACCGGAGCACGCTCACCCAGTAGCTGTAGTCGTGCGGCGGCTCGCCGGGTGGCGCTCCGAGAATGATCGGATCCTGGCGGTGCAGCACCCGCTCCACCTCGAGCACTGGTTGTGGCGTATCGGTGCCCGAGTAATAGCCGTGGAATTCGGCGAACGGGCCCTCGGGCTTGACGTTCCCTGGTCGTACCCGGCCCTCGACGACGATTTCGCTGAAGGCTGGCACTGGCAGTCCGGTCACTTCACCGCGCAGCGCCTGCAGCCGCTGGCCGGCCACGGCGCCGGCATATTCCAGCTCCGAGACTTCGATGGGAATTTCAATCCCGGCCAGCACCGCCAGTAGTGGGTCGTGGCCAAATGAGACCGCAACCGGACACGCCTCGCCACGCGCGAAGTAGCCCTCCATGTGCAGTCGGCCGTGCTTACCGGTCAGGATGTACAGGCCCAGCTCGCGTGGGCTGAGCACCTGCATGCGGTAGCTGGCCGCGTTGATCCAGCCGGAGTCCGGGTCGCGCGTCATGACCAGGCACGACGTTCCCAGGTATCGACCGCCGTCGCCCTCATGCCACAGCGGCACCGGGAAACGCAGCAGGTCGACATCCGCGCCGTCCTGGACGCACTCGGCGACGGGTCCGTCGCTCAGCCAGTCGATCGGGAAGTCTCGGGCGTGCTGGCGCCAGTGTGCCAGGCACTCGGGCAAGCGGCGGGTGAGCTCGGCCGTGGACAGGTCATCGCCGAGACGCATGCTCAAACCGAGCCGTGAGGGCGAGGCGTTGCTGCCGGTCAGCACGCGATAGCCGCTCGGGTAATCGACGATGTCGTCGAACAGCAATGCCGCCGGGCGTCTGGCTCGCAGGTTCAGATCACTGGCCGCGCCGATCTCGCCTCGCCAGTGCGCACCGCGAACAACCCGAAGCTCGCCACGCTGTTCGACAGCTCGCAGCCACGCGCGCAGATCACCCAGGCGCATGCATTCTGCGTTCATGCTCACACGAAATGTCCCCGGGTCTCGGGCGTAACGAGCAATCCAGCGAGCTGGATGACCAGCGCCACGGCCAGGAAGATGCTCAGGGCTATCGGGATATTCGACAGCTGCCCGGACAGCGCCGTCGCGAAGGTGGGCGTCATGCCGCCGATCGCAAAACCAATGTTCCACGACAGCCCGGTGCCGCTCGCCCGGATGGCCGTCGGGAAACGCTCGTTCAGGAACACGAGCACCGGCGCGTAACCGCTGTTGCCGAGCGAGGTGATGATGAGCATCCAGGGCAGAATCCCGCCGGCGTCCTCACCGGGCTGCTGGGCGAGCTTCAGGTACGCGAGCGGGACGATGACCAGGTTGAGCACGGCCATGACCAGCAGCACGCGCTTGCGTCCGGCCAGCTCGCTCAGGTGACCCACCAGCGGAGCAAGAACGACCACGATGGCGCTCGACAGGATCAGCATCTGTCCGGCGACCGGACCCGGCACGCGGTTGATGACGGCCAGGAAGGTAGGCATATAGCCCGAGGTCAGGTAGTACTGCGTCCCGGCGCCGACGGTGATCAGCAAGTTGACGAGCAGCACCGCCCGGAAGTCACCGGCCAGCAACGCGCGCAGCGGCGTCTTCTGGCTACGTGAGCGCTTCGCGTCGAGCTGCCGCCACAGTGGCGATTCCTCGACCGTGCGAAACACGAAGAAGCTCAAGACGGCCGCCAGGATGCCGCTGAAGAACATCACCCGCCAACCCCAGGCCGCGAAGGCTGGACCGGGAAACACCGACGAGACGACGAAGAAGACGATCGACGCGCACAGCGAGCCGAGCGCACCGCCACCGCCGCCGATCATGCCCGACATCAGTCCCCGCCAGCGCGGCGGCACGGTTTCGGTGCCGATGGTGTGGGTCGAGGCCACGACGCCGCCCACGAACACCCCCTGGACCAGGCGCAGCAGCAGGAACAGCAGCGGCGCAAGCAGACCAACCTGTTGAATGGTCGGCAGGGTGCCCATCAAGGCTGTCACCAGTCCCACCCCGAACACGGCGACGATCATCGCCTGCTTGCGGCCGTGTCGATCCGCATACGGCCCGAACAGTCCCGAGCCGATCGGCCGCATGAGCAGCGTTACGGCGAACGAGGCGTAGACCGCGGCCAGCGACAGCGTCGCGACGTCCGACGGAAAGAACACCTTGCTGAGGGTTGGCGCGACGTAGAGAATGATGAACAGGTCGAACAGGTCGAACGACCAGCCGAGCACCGAGGCAGCCGCGGCGGCCACGACCTGGTGGCGCGGCACAGCCGCGACCTCTGGCTGGGGTGTCGCCTGGACCTGCGCGCTCATAGCGACCGCGAGACGTTCGGGCTTCCGCGCGCCCAAACCACGCCGAGGGACGTGCAGACTGCG
>CBJLVJ010000615.1:0-2986 GCA_966426465.1 uncultured bacterium
GGCTTCGGCCAACGCGCAGCAGAGCGGCAAGGCCCAGCGCCACCATCAGGCGCCACAGACCGACACGGTGACCCTGTCCGAGGGCGCTCGTGCGCTGTCGGCAGCCCGCGAGGCGGTCCAGAACGCGCCAGACGTCCGCGAGCAGAAAGTCGCCGACATCAAGCAGCGGATCGGTGATGGCACGTATCAGGTCGCATCATCCGTCCTCGCCCGAAAGATGCTCGATCAGTCGTAAGTCCAGATAGGAAATCGATGAACGCTCCCGCTGTCCGCGATCACTCGTCGCCACTCGAAACCGCGCTGCTCGACGTGCACGCCACGTTGGCCGATCTGCTCATCGCCGCCGACGAGCAGTACGCCGCCGTCGTTGCCCGCGACCACGAGCGCCTCGAGAGCGTGACCCGACAGCAGGAGCGCCTGTCCGCCCGCCTCGCCCGTGCTGAAGCGCGTCGCCTGGAGATCCTTGACGGAGCGCCGTTGTCGAGGCGCTTGCAGGATTTGCCCGAGCGCGACGCTGTGCGGCTGGCGGCGGTCCACCGCTCGATCGGGTCGTCAGTCGTCGAATTGAAGCAGCGTCATTCGCGCGCCGCTCGCCTGCTGCAACAATCGATCGAGATCACCGGACAAACCATCGTCTTCATGCACCGGCTGGTTGCGCCCGCTGCGCCCGCCTACGGTGCGCCTGGCGCGGCATCGCCTCGCGTGAGCCTGCTGCTGGACTCTCGCGCGTGACTTCGCCGTTCTTCGGACTCGACATTGCCACGCGTGCGCTCCGCACCCAGCAGACGCTCGTCGATATCACCAACCAGAATGTCGCGAATGCGAATACACCCGGCTACAGTCGCCAGACGGCGGATCTGAAGGCCTCCGCGGCATATCCCATTCCGGTGTTCAGCCAGACCGGTGTCGGCCAACTGGGCACGGGCGTGGAGGTCACGCAGATTTCGCGCGCGCGCGACACGTTCATCGATGGCCAGGTGCGCAATCAGCTGAGCTCGCAGGGCCGCTGGGACGCGCGCCAGGCGGCGCTCACCCAGCTCGAGGCGACCGTCAACGAGCCTTCGTCGACCGGCCTCAGCGCAACGCTGACGAAGTACTTTCAAGGCTGGCAGGAAGTCGCCAACAGTCCGTCGGATGCGAGCGTTCGCGTCAGCCTGATCCAGCAGGGACAGGCGCTCGTCGATGGCTTTCACAACCAGTACCAGCAGTTCACGCAACAGCAGCAGGACCTTGATAACCAGGTCGGGCTGACGGTGACCAACGTCAACGATTACGCCCAGCAGATCGCCAATATCAACAAGCAGATCTCGATGGTCGAAACGGCCGGTATGAAGGCGAACGATCTGCGCGATCAGCGCGACCAGCTTCTCGACAAGCTGAGTGGGTTGGCGAAGGTTACCTACGTGGAGTCGAGTGAAGGCTCGGTGAGCGTGTATCTCGGGTCCCATCAACTGGTCGATCGTGAAACAGTCCACCAGCTCCAGGCGGTAGCTCCGCCAGGTCAACGCTGGGTCCAGGTCCAGTGGGCGTCGGATGGCACGCCGGCCAGCATCGCGGACGGCAAGCTCAAAGGCATTCTGGAGAGTCGCGACACCATCGTGCAGGGTCGTATCGACGATCTGAATGCGCTGGCCAGACGAGTCACCACGTCGGTCAACAGCCTGCACACGTCGGGGGTTGGCCTGGACGGCAACAGCGGCGTCGGCTTCTTCACCGGCACGGACGCCTCCACCATCGCGCTCAACGCGCAGCTGACCGGACCCAACGGCACGGACCACGTCGCGGCTGGCAGGATGTACGCGGATGCCGCGTCTCCGACTGGCTACAGCTTTGCCCACGGTGATAGCTCCAACGCGGTGGCGATTGGTGCCCTGGCCAACAGCGTTGGCCAACTGGGAAGCTCATCCGGGCTGCAGCCCGGCACCTCGTTTGCAGGCCCGCCGCCCGTCACTCTGCAAGGCACATCAGTGCTGGATGCCTCCGCCAACAGCACCTACAACCTGTCGGTCTCGGGGAACACCGTGACGTTTGCGCTCGGCGCCTCCACGCAGACCGGGACCGTGGCGGTCGGCCAGGATAGCGCTGGCAACCAGGTCGTTACGGTCGATGGCGGCAGTTTCGGTGTGCGCCTGACGCTCAGCGCACCGGCCGGAGCCAGCCTCAGCAGCGTACTTGCCAACCTCAACGGCCAGAGCCTGACGACCGCCGCCGCGCCGACCACGATCGGCGATCAATACGCGCAGCAGGTCGCGGCGCTCGGTGTGGATTCACGCACGGCCCAGGGCGAATCGGCCAATCAGCAAGTGCTGGTGAAACATTTGCAGACCGAGCGCAATTCTGTCAGCGGCGTGTCGCTGGACGAGGAAACTACCCACCTGATTCAGTACCAGCGCGCCTACCAGGCGGCCGCACGTGTGGTGACAGTCGTCGACGACATGCTGGACACGCTGATCAACAGCACCGGTCGGGTCGGACGATAGGGAGCATCGGGATGCGAATCACTCTCGGGATGATGGCGGACACCACGCTCGCGAACATCGAGCGGAATCAGCAGCGAACGAGCGATCTCCAGAATCAGCTCACCTCCGGTTCGCGTATCACCAGGCCCTCCGACGATCCAATCGGCACGGCGCGCGCGCTCAATTTTCAGCAGAGCATCGACCAGACCACACAGTACCTTGCCAACGTCGACCAGGCCTCGTCCTGGCTCAATACGGCCGACGCGGCGCTGAGTGGCGTGAGCTCGGTGCTGGTGCGCGCACGCGAGCTGGGGGTCCAGGCCGCCAACGGCACGCTCAACGCTCAGGATCGGACCAACATGCTGGAGGAAGTTCATCAGCTCCAGCAGCAAGTCCTGGATCAATCGCACGCGAAGTACGGCGCGTATTACCTGTTTGCTGGTACGCGCTCCGATACACCGGGTTACGTGCTGGCGCAGTCGTCGGCCAGCGCGCCCGCGGCGTACCAGGGTAACCA
Source organism: uncultured bacterium (assembly GCA_966426465.1). GTDB lineage: Bacteria > Chloroflexota > UBA6077 > UBA6077 > CF-72 > CF-72. The sequence continues at coordinate 2,977 of CBJLVJ010000615.1, forward strand.
GGGGCAGGTG
>CBJLVJ010000616.1:0-2979 GCA_966426465.1 uncultured bacterium
GAGGAGGTGTTCTGCGTTCAGGAGCAGGACGTCGGCGTCACAAAAGCGCAGTCCGTCGTGGCGAAGTAGAACCCCCACGAGCACCACAGGCGGGCACATGCCGTCGGTGTACACCGTGGAGATATCAACGATGGTGGCCGTGCGGTAGCGACCGTGCCTGTCGGCAAGGGTGATCGTCCGCTGGAGCCTTCTGGCACGGAACGACCTGCAGGCGCTGCGGGACTATGTTGCCCGCGAGAACCCCGCGGCCCGCGTTGCCCAGGAAGCGGCCCGTGTCCTCGCCACCCACTTCGGCGACCGGTTTGGCCGAGCCATGTTCGAGCAACGGGCATACGGCATGCACCATGGTCTTTCCGTGGCGGGAGAGGCAGCAATAGAAAGCCAGCACACGCCGCGAGCCGAAGTGGGCAAGCTCAAGGACTGGCTGCTGGCGGGCGAGTCGCGCCAGGCGGTCGGCCCTCACCAGCAGGCGCGGGAAGCGCACCAGCACCAGCATCGCTGGTGGCGGGTGATGTGCCTCACCGGTGTCGACTATTTTTCCACCCTCGGCTACCAGCCGGGCATCGCCGCGCTCGCCGCCGGCGCGCTGTCGCCCATCGCGACACTCATCCTCGTGCTGGTGACGCTGTTCGGCGCGCTGCCCATGTACCGTCGGGTCTCAGCCGAGAGCCCACACGGCGAGGGTTCCATCGCCATGCTGGAGCACCTGCTCTCGTGGTGGAAGGGCAAGCTCTTCGTCTTGTGTCTGCTGGGCTTCGCCGCCACCGACTTCATCATCACCATCACGCTGTCGGCGGCCGACGGCGCGGCGCACGCGCTGGAGAACCCCTTCATGCCGGCCAGTTTGCACGATCAGCGGATCGGCCTGACGCTGCTCCTGCTGGCACTCCTGGCAGCGATCTTCTTAAAGGGGTTCACCGAGGCCATCGGCGTGGCCTTTGTGCTGGTGGTGGCCTATCTCGTTTTGAACCTGGTCGTCGTCGCGGTCAGTTTGCTCGCGGTGGCTCAGCACCCGATGGTGATCAACAATTGGTGGCAGCAGTTGCTCACTGAGCACGGCAACCCGCTAGCGATGGTCGGCGTCTCGCTCCTGCTCTTCCCGAAGCTGGCGCTGGGGTTGTCTGGTTTCGAGACCGGCGTCGCCGTCATGCCGCTGGTCCAAGGTGACCCGCACGACTCGCCCGCACACCCCGAAGGTCGCATCCGCAACACCCGCCGGCTGCTGATGACCGCAGCAGTGATCATGAGCGTGTTCCTGCTGACCAGCAGTCTCGTCACGATCACGCTCATTCCGCCTGAGGCCTTTCAGCCTGGCGGCAAAGCCAACGGCCGAGCGTTGGCGTACCTGGCGCATCAGGAACTGGGGGAATGGTTCGGCACGGGGTATGACATCAGCACCATCCTTATCCTGTGGTTCGCGGGTGCCTCGGCCATGGCCGGTCTGCTCAATCTGGTGCCGCGCTACCTGCCGCGGTACGGGATGGCGCCAGAGTGGGCGCGCGCTGCCCGACCGCTGGTGCTCGTGTTCACCGCAGTGGCCCTGGCAGTGACGCTCATCTTCCGAGCCGATGTCGATGCGCAGGGCGGCGCCTATGCTACGGGTGTCCTGGTCTTAATGGCATCGGCGGCGATCGCGGTCACCTTGTCCGTCCGTCGGCAAGGCAAGCGGGCATTGACCGTTGCTTTCGCCGTGATTGTGGTCGTGTTCGTCTACACCACGATCCTGAACGTGATCGAGCGACCAGACGGCGTCAAGATCGCCACCTTCTTCATCTGCGTCATCATCGTCGTGTCGCTGGCCTCGCGCATCTGGCGCGTGACCGAGCTACGCGCCGAGCAAGTCGAGCTCGACCTCCAGGCGACGCGCTTCGTTACTGAAGCTGCCAGCGATGGCCGGCTGCGCATCATCTCGCACGACCCGGACGAGCTGAGCCGCGCCGAGTACGTCGCCAAGGAGGAGCAGCATCGCGCCTGCGACCGCATTCCAGCTGAGGATCCGATCATCTTCCTGGAGGTGCGCGTGCGCGACGCGTCCGAGTTCGCGTCGGTGCTGCGTGTCAGAGGCGAGGAGGTGAGTGGCTACCGTGTGCTACGCACGGAAAGCTCCGCAATCCCGAATGCGATTGCCGCGCTCCTCCTGCACCTGCGAGATACCACGGGCATCGTCCCACACGTGTACTTCAGCTGGTCAGAGGGTAAACCACTGCAACAGGTCCTGCGCTACCTTCTGTTCGGGACTGGCGACGTGGCACCGGTGGCGCACGAAGTGTTGCGGGCGGCGGAACCTGACCTGCACCGCCGGCCTGTCGTGCACGTGGCGTAACGGGTGACACCGCTGTGCGGCGGTCATGCTCGGCACGCGCACGACGAAAGCGTTGCCCTGGCCTTGGCCTTTGACGAGAGTGAACAGACCCGGGGCAGGCTACGCGGCGACGTCCTCCCTGGCAGGTGCCTCGGCCGGGAGAGTGAGCGCCGGGTTGTCGGGCGGCCAAAACCGCGGCTAAACCCCGCGCGCCGCAGGATCAGCGATGCTGAGGGTGTGACTGAACCTCGGTAAGGTCGTCGGCGAATGGCCTCCCACCCGAACCACCCACTTGCTGACTGCGCTTGTACGACATTCCCGCCTGTGTTTCCTGACCCAGTCTGAGTCACTCCGGTACCGCTTTGGGGTGGGTGTTCGACCTGCTGGACCGAACAGAACGGTCACCCTGGCGAGCCTCTCCATCCCGCGGCAACCTTGTGTAAGCACTGGGGTGATGCGTCGCGTCGGATTGCACTGCGCTCATCAGTGTTGTCCCGCTAGTGCTCCCTGGCTCTTCTCGACCAGAGCAAGAACCTCGTACAGCTCCACCCTGGTCTGCTCGGCGCCTGCGATCTGTGCACCCTGGCGACGCAGCTCGATCAGCGCCGCATCGCGCGCCTCGCGGTCGGCGGCTGAGTCCCAGATGGAGCTCACCAACGAGCGGCCGTTATCCAGAT
>CBJLVJ010000617.1:0-2979 GCA_966426465.1 uncultured bacterium
CCGCCGCGCAGCCGACTGCCGCGCCGGCGGGCCAGGTGACTCCCGCCGCCGCCGCGGCCACGCCGCAGGTGCTCGCGGCAGGCGCCGCTCCCGAACAAGCGGCAGCAAACTGCACGGGCCCGCTGCGCAAGATCACGCTCGGCGTGGCCGTTGCGCCGCCGAACGTGGTCCACACCTCGCCCTTTGTGGCGCGCGCGCTGGGCATGTTCGCCAAACGCTGCATCGACGCCAACATCGTCCAGTTCGAAGGCGGGCTGTCTCAGACCAATCTGACCGCTGTCGCCCAGGGCGCGGCGATGGGTCCGCTCAACGAGGCCGCCATTGGCTCGGGATTGAGGGGCAAGCAGGTCTGGGGTATGGCCCCCAAGCTCCCGCAGGCATACATGGTTAGCGAGAGCATCAAGACCGCCGCCGACCTTAAAGGTAAGCGGCTGAGCGCCGCCGGTGGCGGGGTCGGCTCGTTCAACTGGGTGATGGGTCGCGAGATCCTCAAGACGGCGGGGCTGAGCGTCGACGACGTGCAGTTCATTTCGCAGGGAACGGCCGGGCGCTTGCCAGGCCTGGTGTCGGGTCAGCTCGACGGTGTGGCTTTGCACCCGGAGGATGTCTACCTGGCGCAGAAGCAGAAGCCGGGCTTGCACGTCCTGGTCAATCTATCGGAGATGCTGCCGCTGTACTTCTTCAACGCCTACGGCGTGTCCGATGACTTTCTGGCCAATGACCGCGCGCTGGTGCGCGACACCGTGGCGAGCATGATCGAAGCCAACCGCGCGATTTACCAGGACAAGGCCAGGGTCGTGCCGATCATGATGCAGGCAACCGAGAAGCCGCAGGACGCGGTCGAGTTCGCCTACGACTACCTGACGAAGAATTGCATCTGGTCGGTCAACACCGGCTATAAGCCTGAGAAGACTGCCTGGACGGTTGACCTGGCCGTCTCCAACGGTGACGTCCCCTCGGACCGCAAGCCCACCTACGAGCAGATTGTCGCGCAGGGGTTGGGTGACGAAGCGCTCGCCGCGGTCGGCGGTCCCACCACCATCAACGGCTGCAGCGACTGAGTGGCTATGGCACTGAGCTGGGAGGAGCTGCGCTATCGGCTCGATGAGAACCGGGCGTTCAATGCCATGCGCGGGACACCGTATTACGCCGATGCGGTGTACGAGCGGTTCTCGGCGGGAGAGGTGGCGCGGCGGTACGCGGCGCTGCGCGACAACATGCGTGCAGGCAACCTCGATTGCGCGATCGTGCCCGGTGGCCCCAGCCACTGGAGCTTCGGCGGCGGCATGTTGTGGCTGACGGGCCACTGGGAGTGGCACGGCGTGGCGTGCTACGTGGTGGTTCCGCTCGAAGGTGAGCCAACGCTGGTGTACGGCATGGGCGGCACCCACACCGAGGCGGTCCGTCGCGAAACGGCCGGCGCCATCGCGGACGTGCGCCACAGTCGGGGAGGGCGATTCGGCGAGGTGATGGCCGAGCGCATCCGCGAGCTTGGCCTGGAGCGCGGGCGCATCGGCCTGCTGGAGATCGATCCCCGCTTCGGCGATTATCTGCCCGTCAATCAATACGAAGCCCTGCGCCAGGGTCTGCCAGAAGCCGACCTGGCGTTCACCAGGGGCCTGATGCACGAGCTGCTGGTGATCCACAGCGACGAGGAAATCGAGTGCATCCGCACAGCCGCGCAGTTGTGCGATCGCGCGATGGAAGCGCTGGTCGAGCGTGCCCGCCCGGGTGTCAGGGAGTATCAGCTGCGCGCCGCCGCCACCCATGCCGTGCTCGACGGCGGCGGTGACGTGGACTTCATGATCATCGGCTCGACACCCATGGATCAACCGATGATGGTCTTTGGAAATCCGCGTCCGTCGGCCCGCGAGCTGCGCGCCGGCGACATCGTCATGATGGAGCTGGCGGCGGGGTACCGCGGCTACACCGCGCAGATCGGCTCGCCCGTGTGCATTGGCGAGCCACCCACGCCCGTGCGGCGTTTCTTCGACGACGTCGTCTTGCCGGGCTTCGAGCGCATGGTCGACAGCATTGGTCCGGACCGTTCACTGGAGGACGCACGCACCGCCGGTCAGTTCTTTCGCGAGCATGGCGCGCAGTCGCGGCCGATCCACCTGCACGGTATCGACCTGGTCACCGCCAGTCCCCACGTCTTCACTGACCGCGTCGAGAGCGAGGATTCCGACGACGTGCTCCAGCCGGGCATGGTCCTGGTCGTCGAGCCGACCCCAATCACCGCCGACGGTAGCCTGGGCATGTTCTTCGGCCACACATTCCTGGTGACCGACACCGGTCGGGAATGTCTGGACCAGTTCCCATGGCAGCTTACGGTGGTGCCCGCGTGAGCGACGATCCGCGGGTACAGGCGGCCATCGCGCACTGGGCGCCGCGCTTCATCGCCCAGGGCATCGACTACAACGACTTCGTGCGTACCACCGCGCGTATCCAGCGCTGGCAGGAGTGGTGCACGGAGTGGCAGCGCACGGCGGCCGAGCACGAAGCCCTGGCGCGCGCCGCGGAGGAGCGCGACAGTCCGCTGGCGGCCGCCGACGCCTGGATTCAGGCGGCCATGTGTCACCACTTCGGCAAGTTCGTGTTCTTCGACGACATGGACCAGCTGAGGTCGGCATCGGCGGCGACCGTGGCCGATTTTGCCCGCGCCGCGCCGCTCCTGGATCCACCGGCCGAGCCAGTACGCATTCCGTACGCGTCAAAGCAGCTGCCGGGCTATCTCCGGATGCCGGCTGGTACGAGCAGGCCGCCGGTGGTGGTGCTGATCGCCGGGCTGGATTCGACCAAAGAGGAATTCCACACGTTTACCCCGTTATTCCTGCGTCGCGGTGTCGCCACCCTCGCCTTCGACGGGCCAGGCCAGGGCGAGATGGAGTTCGACCTGCCCATCGAGCCAGCGTTCGAAAAGCCGCTCGGCGCCGTGCTGGACTGGCTGGCGACCCGATCGGACCTGGACTCCAGCCG
>CBJLVJ010000618.1:0-2945 GCA_966426465.1 uncultured bacterium
CTGGCGATGAATCCGCGCTTACCCGAGCGCGCGCCCCATTCCATCGCCAGCAACACCGAGCCGCCCCATTCCCCGCCAACGCCGATGCCCTGCGCGGCGCGCAGAACGGTGAGCAGAATACCTCCCAGGACGCCGATGCTGGCGTATGGCGGTACCAGGCCAACCAGGAACGTGCCGATGCCCATCAGCAGCAGCGTCATCACCAGGGTCGCCTTGCGGCCAATGCGGTCGCCGTAGTGACCGAAGATGGCCGCGCCGACCGGCCGCGCGATGAAGCCGACAAAGTTGGTGCCGAAGGCGAGCAGCACCCCGGACGCGGGGTCAACGTTGGGAAAGAACTGCTGGTTCAAGACCAGCGCGGCGGCGCTGCCATACAGAAAGAAGTCGTACCACTCGATTGACGTGCCGACCGTGGATGCGATGACGGCGCGGGTCAACTGCTGCCGGCTGACCTGCTGCGTGACTGCCATTACGGTCCTCCCTCAACTCAAAAAAATATCAGTGCGCGGCCACGAGGGGAAGCAGGATGTGTGAGGGGTGCTCGCGATCGTGCAAGATTGACTGGTGTGCCGGCCGCAGCTCGGCGTCCTGTCCGAATGGGTGGCCCGTGTTCTGGTTGCGATCCCAACGTGGAAAGTTGCTCGAGGTGACCTGCACACGGATGCGGTGACCAGCCTTGAACACGTTGCTCGTCGCCCACAGGTCGATGTTGAAGGCGTAGGGCTGGCCGGGCTCGAGCAAGGACTCGGTCGAGCCATTTCGATACCGCGCGCGAATGATGCCATCGGTCAGGTTGAAGGCGCGGCCATCCGGGTAGACGTCGACCAGGCGCGCCACGAAGTCGGTGTCCGGGGCTGATGAGCACGCCCATAGCTGCACAGTCAGCGGGCCCGTCACTTCGGTGTCCTGCTCCAACGGCGGCGTGGTGAACGTCAGCACGTCGGGTCGGGTTTCGATGCGACGCTGGTCGACGGGTCCTGCCGGAAACTCCGGGGCGATTAACAACGCGCCGCCGTGCGTCGGCACCGGGTCAGCCGGATCATAGGTATAGGTGTCTGGCGACTCGCGATCGGGCGGCTCCTGGCTGAGACCACCTCCCGCGCGCAAATAGAACGGTGTCGGCACGGCGCGCGCAAGCGGCCATTCCCGCTCGTCACGCCAGACGTTTGCGCCCATGACGAACAAGCGGATCGGCGGTTCCGCCAGCAGGCCCGTGTCGATGCCCTTCAGCCAGTGATCGAACCAGCGCAGCTGGAGACGATGCATGTCGGTCTGGAGGTTGATGAAGCTCGCCTGTGATGCGAAGCCGAAGTCCAGCTCACCGACCGGACTTCGCTGGTTGGTGTGCGTCCATGGTCCAATCAGCAGCTTGCTTGGCCGACCCTGCTGACGCATGGCGGCGAAGTTGGCGATCGTGTCCGCCAGGAAGATGTCGAACCAGCCGCCGATATTGAAGCTCGGGACCTGCGCCCGTTCGTGCTTGCCCGCGATGGTGAGGTTCTGGAGCGCATCGGCGTCCATGGGATGCGCCACGCGTTCAAACAGCAGCGGCAGCATGGGCTGGCGACGTAGCGGCCCGAATTCGGCCAGCGGCAGCGAGGCGTAACCGGAGGCTCCGAGCTCATCCATCTCCCGCGCCAGGGATGCGAACGCGGCGCCCATCCGCTGCATATCGCCACGATACTGGCGGGCCAGCAGGTCGAAGCTCATCTGCAGGGTCCAGTGAGCCGTGACGCCCAGCTCGAGCGCGCCACCCCGAAAGGCGAGCCCGTTGAGCGGATCGCACCACGTGACGAACGGCACAATGGCTTTCAGCGCGGGTGGCTGTTGGAGCGCCGCCGACCACTGGGTAAAACCGAAGTACGACAGCCCGTACATGCCAACCTGACCGTCGGAGTACGGTAGTCCGGCGGCCCAGGCGATGGTGTCGACTCCGTCGTCGGCTTCGGTCTCGAACGGGCGGAACTCACCTTCAGAGGCGAGACGCCCGCGCGTGTCCTGGACGATCACCACATAGCCGCGTCGGACTGCCTGTACCGGATCCAACGCGGCGCTTCCGACGGGCAGATCCTTGCCATACGGCAGGCGCGTCAACAGCACGGGCCAGCGTCCTTCAGGCGGCCGGTACACATTGGCCCGCAGCGTCACGCCGTCGCGCATGGGCACGGGCACGTCGAGGTCGACCACAACGCGTTGTTCACTCATTGGCTCCGGATCGTACCGCGAGGGCGTACCGTAGTAGCCATGCGTCTCGAGGGCTGGCGGACCAACCTGAGCGGACCACTCGACGCGCGGCGGATCGTGTCGGTGGCGCCGTCGAACACCGAGATCCTGCACGCGCTCGGCCTGGGACGGCGCATCGTCGGGGTCGATCGCTGGTCGGACTATCCGCCGCGCGTCGGCAGCCTGCCGCGCGTTGGCAGCGATCTGAGAGTGGACGTGGATCGGGTGGCGGCGCTCCAGCCAGACCTGGTGGTGGCGTCGCTGCACGTGCCGGGTATGGAGGACAACCTGCCCGCCTTCGAGCGTGCCGGCCTGGCCTACCTGGCGGTCGGCGGACTGGGCCTGGAGGGTGTCTGGGAGGACATGCGGGTCATCGGTCGCATGCTGGCGCGCGAGGAGCGCGCCGCCGCGTTGATCGCCGACGTACAGATGCGCATGGCGCGCATTGCGGACGGCAGTCGCGCGGGAGCGGAGCGGCCGCGCGTTCACTGGGAGTGGTCGGCCCACCCGGTCGTGGCCGCGCGGCGGTCGTGGATAACCGAGATGCTGTCGCTGGCCGGCGCCGAAAACGTGTATGCCGATCTGGACGTGGAAAGTGTGCGCGTCGCCCCCGAGGAGGCCATTGCCCGTCAGCCGGACATCGTGGTCGCGTGCTGGTGCGGCATCCGCAAGCTGCCGCCGGTCGAGCGCGTGCTCATTCGGCCAGGCTGGCAGGCCACGCC